>DATJWU010000303.1:0-3305 GCA_035501055.1 Thermodesulfovibrionales bacterium | reverse complement strand
GGTCGTACTGCAGAATGCGAAGGAAAACGGCGTCAACGGCCTGGTCGTTGCCTCTGCAGGCAATACTGCGCGGGCCTTCTCGCATCTCTCCACGGTGTCGGACTTCCCGGTGCTCATCGTCGTGCCGAAGATGTGTCTCTTTGAAATGTGGTACCTGGAAACTCCGCGGGCGATACCCACCCTGGCGCTCACCGACGGTGACTACGCCGACTCCATAGATCTGGCGAAACAGGTCTCTCTCACCTTCGGGATGCCCTTCGAAGGGGGAGTGAAAAACATCGCCAAGAGGGACGGTCTCGGCGCGGTCCTGCTCGAAGCCGTGTCAAAGACGGGACGCCTGCCCGATCATTATTTTCAGGCGGTGGGGAGCGGTACTGGTGCCATAGGGGTCTGGGAAATGGCGGAGAGGCTCGTCAGGGACGGGCGCTTCGGGTCCGTACTGCCGGTACTTCACCTCGCGCAGAACTTGCCTTTTGCGCCGATGACGAAGGCATGGGAACGGAACAGCAGGACCCTCAATGCAGAGGACACGAGACCGGAGTTGATCGGGGAGATTACGACGAGGGTGCTTTCAACCCGATATCCGGCCTACGCGGTGAAGGGCGGCGTCTATGACGCCCTGAAGGCGACGGGAGGGAAGATGTACGGAATACAGAATGAGGAAGTCTACCGTGCGATGGCGCTCTTCGAAGAGACGGAAGGGACCGATATCGTTCCCGCCGCCGGGGTCGCGGTGGCCGCGCTCGGTAATGCCGTGCGGGCAGGGGCGGTGAAGAAAAACGACGCTGTACTGCTGAATATCACCGGCGGAGGCGAAGCGAGACTGAAGCGGGAGAAAAAGGTCTGCCGGGTTTCGCCCATCCTCGTCTCGAAACACACCACAGAAAAGGAGATCGAGGACCTGCTATGCAACGCCCTGAAACAGAACTGCTGACGATACTGAAAGAACAGGGAATCGATTTTGTCTGTTCCCTCCCCTGCGAGAAGATCAAGGCGCTCCTCGAACTGCTCGGGAGGAACTTTTTCCACATCCCTCTGACAAGGGAAGAGGAAGGGGTCGGCATATGCGCAGGCGCCGCCCTTTCCGGAAAACTGCCTGCCATGTTCGTGCAAAGCTCCGGCGTCGGCACCATGCTGAACGCCCTTCTCTCTCTCACCGCTTTTTATGAACTGCCCCTCGCCCTGTTCGTAAGCAGGAGAGGGGTCTACAAAGAGAAGATAGAGGCCCAGGTGCCGATGGGGGCGAGGCTTCCCGCGATCTTGCGCAGCGCCGGCATTTCATGTTCTCTCGTCGAAAAAAGAGAGGATATAAAACACATCGGAAAGAAACTCGCACAGATTGCGAAGACAAACTCTGTACATGCCTTTCTCCTCACTCCCGCCCTGTGGGAAGGGTTGTGCGAAACGGAAGACGCAGGATTCAGGACGCCTGAGGCAAAGGCAGGTGTCTGCCGTCAGCCGCTCACGGCGCGCCGCGTCCCTTCACCTTCATTCAGACGCTTCGAGATCCTGAAGCTGGTCGCCCCGTTCCTTGATTCAAAGGTGGTCGTCTGCAATCTCGGAATTCCTTCAAAAGAGCTTTTTCATATCAGCCACCAGCCGTCGAACTTCTATATGCTCGGGAGCATGGGCATGGCGACCCCCATAGGACTCGGCATCGCGCTGAACTCGCGTAAGCAGGTGGTGGTGATCGACGGTGACGGGAGTCTCCTGATGAACCCGGGCGCCCTTGCTACGGCCGCCCATTTTGCACCGGACAACCTCACGATCCTTGCGATCGACAACGGGTCCTACGGGTCGACGGGAGACCAGCCCACGCTCACCCGGTCCTGCGTCGATCTTGAACTTGTGGCGCGCGGCTTCGGCATAAGCAACACCATCAAGGCGTCAGGCCGGAAACAGATCCTTGAGGCGGTGAAAAGCGTTTCACAAGGCCCCCGGTTTGTCCATGTCCTCGCAGTTCCCGGGAATGAAAAGGTCCCTAACATCCCCCTCAGCCACCTGGAGATAAAACGGCAGGTTCAGGACTTTCTGAAAGCGTGAGGAGTCACCGTCTGTGATTGTGTGCGGTTCCAAATCTTGTGAGGAGATCACAATTGTTTAATTGAAACACCTTATGAGAGAAACACGGGAACGCATTCTTTATCTTTTTCAATTTTTGTGTTATATAATTTAAGTGCTACCTGTGGCAAGACCAAACCTTGAATAACGTCGTGGTAACCGAGAGAGGAGGATCACGTTATGCCATTGATTCGCAAACGCCGTATCTGGTGGGAAGCTGTCCCGGAAGTTTCAAGTTATGTAGTCTATGCCGGCACCGCCCAGAATGCCTTTGAGCCCGGCGAATTCAACTGGGAGACGACCCCGGGAGTAGTCTTTAAGGTAGTTGCCGGTAAGAATGAGATACTCATTCCCGATGAGTGGCCTGAATTTCCGGCAGAAGAAAGAACGTATTATATCGGGATTACGTCGAGAGACGATGCGGGAAACCAAAGCGACCCTTTCGTATCTTCGGGTCTGTTCAAATTCAATCCTCCGTCTGGACCGCAGAAGGGTGGGATCGAGACTCTCTAATGGACAGATCCTTATGCATCGACCTGATTCACCGCACCAGGAGTATTCTGAACGCTATCGAGACCACTACGCAAAATTCCCGTGGGAAGTTTACGGATAGAGAACTCGGTGAGGTTTTTTGTAAGACAATCACCGGTGACATAGAAAAAATCGACCTCTTGCTGAACGGCTTTCTCAATTATATCAAGTCCACCTCGCCCGTGATAAGGAGAGATACAGTGAATATCCTTATCGATGAGGCGGTGAAAAAGAATCAGATTCGGCTGGAAGAGAGGAAGATCAGGGTATTCAAGAAATTTGAACGGGAGCTTCCCGAAACTGTCGTCCCCGATATACAGATGATGTTTATCTTCGACTCCCTCCTCCAATACGCAGCCGTTTCGATGCCTTCCGGGAGCGGTATCGAGATAGTAACGCGGTCTTCGGATGATCTGACGAAACCTGACGAGGGGCATCAGTTTCCCGGAAGAAGAAGCAAGCATATCGAGGTCGCGGTGACCCTTACCGACTATCAGAAATGGAGAGAACAGCGTGCGGGGGCGTATGGGGTATCACGCCCCCAGAAGAATGAAGAGCTGGATCTGCTCCTGCGTCTGGTTCGTGCCACCGTTGAGAGGAACCAGGGAACCATGGAATTCGAGGCTGACGAGACGAAGGCGGCGAGGTCTGTTGTCCTGAAAATGCCTCCCGAGAGAAGGAAGGAGGTCCATTATCCACTGGTCGACGAAGAC
>DATJWU010000302.1:0-7631 GCA_035501055.1 Thermodesulfovibrionales bacterium | reverse complement strand
ACGATACCTTGGAATGTTCAGGACCGCCGTTGTATACTCAATGCGGTTAAATCTTTTTGCGGAATGCACCGGATACCTCGCCTCTTGAATCTCATCGCATGTACAAGGATTCGATCCATGCCTGCCTTTCCGTTAGGCTATAATGTTAAGCCCTGTTCTCAGATCAATGCCTTCAACATCCTTTCAAAGCGGTTTCCCATCGCCTCGTCGGAGAACCTGCTCTCGACGAGTCTTGTCGCTTCACCGGAGACCTTTGTCGAGAATTCCGGATCATCGATATACCTGGAGATCGCATGGGCCAGGGCATCGGGCTCATGGGGCGGCACAAGGATGCCGCTCACGCCGTCTTCGACGATTTCAGGGATGCCGCCCACGGTGGTACCTATTACCGGTCTGCCCGCCGCCATCGCCTCGATAAGCACCATTCCGAAGGCCTCATCGCAGGTGGACGCAAGCACAAAGATGTCCATAGCGGCATACATCTTTTCGACATCCCTTCTCACGCCGGTGAAGATAACCCGCCCTGAGAGCGCGGATTTCTTGGTCTCCTGCTCCAGCGCCGATTTTTCAGGCCCGTCGCCGATAAAGAGGAGATTCAGGCGGGGATATTTTTCAGAGAGGCGGTGAAAGGCGCCGAGGAGATCAAACACACCCTTACCCTCGTGAAGCTTTCCTACTGACCCGACCACGACCGCATCGCCCGGGATGCCGAGTTCCTTCCTAACGGCCTGGCTGTCAATCGGCGAGGAACTGAAAAGTTCAAGAGTGATGGAGTTATGGATCACTTCGATTTTTTCAGAGGCGACCCCGCTCCTGATAAGTGCGTCCCGGACCGCGTCACTCACCGCCACCACCCTGTCGACATTATGGTTGATGAGGCAGACGGTCGTCTTCTTCAGTTTGTCGACCTGATGCCGTACAAACACGACTTTCGCTCCGGCGATCTTTGCCGCAAGGGCTGCAGGCCAATACTCTCTCCCGCCGTTGGCAACGACGACCTGGATGTTCTCCCTGAGAGATTCCCTGATTATTTTCAAAACCGCCGTGATATCTCCGGAGTTTCTGATCGTAATGCGTCTCGAAGGCAGGACGAGCCCTTCTGCAACTTTGACTGTGCCTTCGCTCCAGCAGCCCATGATCACCGTGTGGCCTTTCCTGTGCAGCGAGGCCGCAAGGGTCCCGGAATGGGACTCGATGCCTCCCCAGCCCCATTCCTTACCGATATTCACGTTCAGGAGAAGGATGTTCACCTTCTCTGTCCCTTCCGGTCCTCGTAACGGGAATGCAGCTTCCAGAGGAAGGAGAGGGGATGGGTATTGAGCCTGATAAAGGACCTCCGCATCGAGAAGGCATCGTCTCCCCGATGGATCAGCCCCCGCTTTGTGGTGATGGCTCCTGCATATCCCGCATTCTTCACTGCGTCGAGGACCTTTTCATCGTAATCACCGTAAGGGTAACAGAAGAACTCCACGGGCCTTCCCAATCTCTCTTCGAGGGCGGTCTTTGACCCGCGCACTTCATCCTCTATCTCCCTGTCCGGGAGCCTTGTGAGAAAGGGATGCGTTTTCGTGTGCGAGCCGAAGGTCACCCCCGCGTCATTCAGTTCCTTAATCCGGTCCCAATCAAGGAGCTTCTTTGTGACGCCGAGGTTTGCCGAGTCCCAGACGTTTTCCCTTCCCACGAGGTCGGACACGAGGAAGACCGTGGATGGATATCCGTAGCACTTCAGCACAGGATAGGCGTTCTCGTAAAAATCGTGAAAGCCGTCATCAAACGTGAGTGCAACCATCTTTTCATCGTCCCTGGTCCCGTTCGTGAAGGCGAGAATCTCCCTGAGCGAAACGACCCTGAACCCTGCTGCCTTCAGATACCACATCTGGAACCTGAACATGCGGGGGGATACGTAGAGACTCCTTAGGGTGGCCCCCCGGGGGGGAATTCCGATGTTGTGGTACATCAAAACGATCACCTTCGGTCTCACCCTATTCCTCCCTGCGGGCACTTTGTGCGAGACGCATCAGCTCCCCTACCGCGCGCTCCACCGTGTAGGGAGAGGAGGTGCCGGTACACGGCAACGGGAATGCATTTTCCCTCCACCGGGCGATGCAGGTCTTGAGGCCTTGTGCGATTTCGACGGCGTTGTCGGCCTGAACTACCACGTGTCCGCTTTCTTCGAGCATGGACTGAAGCTCCCGGTTTCGGTACACCAGGGCAAGAACCGGCCTGCCGGTGTGGAGATATTCATACACCTTCGAAGGAATCGTCTCGAAGGAGACGTCGTCGGTGTTCTGGATAAGAAGCAGAAGGTCGGCCCTGCTCATTGCCTCGAGGGCTTTTTGCCTTTTCACTTTCCCCTTCGCCGCAAGGATCCCCTTGAGAGGGAACTGTTCCATCCGTCTCGACACTTCCCTGCTGTTGTTGCCGTAAAGGTCGAGGGTGAGGGCCCCGGCGAGCGACGGGTCCTCACGGAACAGCATGAACAAGGCATCGAAGAAAGAATTCAGGTTCCTGCTCCCTCCGAGAGAACCGAAATGAGCGATCCGCAACGTCGGCCCCCTTTCACCGCATGGCATGGCTCCGGGAGGAACAGCCCCCGCATAAATGCAGGTGATATTCTTTATCCCGGGATTCCTCCGCGCGGCATTCTCGGCCGCCTTTTTCGTGAGGAACACAGACGCTGCCGCAGTCCTGAGGATCGCCCGTTCGACCTTCTCGATGAAGTGTCTCTCGAACTTCCCCGGTGCTGCATACTGATGTACAAGGGGGTCCTGAAACTCTGCGATGTGCGGGATCTTTGTAATACGGGAAGCGACCATTGCGGCGATGTGCGCGCTCACCGGTCCGCCGGTGCTGTATATGACCGCCGGCCTCTTCCTGATCGCGAGGACCAGCGCCGACAGGGACGCGGTAAGAAACCATGACCACGTGCTGTCCAGCCTGAGGAGCAATTTCTCGACGAAATAAAACGGGTAGACCGGCAGGAGCAGGAGAGTCTCCCAGAATTTAAACCAGAATCTCTTTTTCGTTCGCCTCCTCAGGAAATACCGTGCCTCGTACCTGATGCCTGACGGTGCCGGAGAAGGGATTCTTGTATGGGAGAGATCCCCATACGGGATCCCGCAGGGTGATGAGAGAAGATCGACTGCAACTCCCTTTTCCCTGAAAAAGGGGATCCGGTCGTCGACGTGGTGGGACGGCGCCATCGCATCGATATGGGCGAAGTAGGAAATGATGAGCCATTGGGTCGTCATCCCTGTGGTCTCACCGCCACGGTCACAAGGAGATAACCGCCGAACACCTTCAGGAGAAAGCTCTCCGGCAAGGGGCGGAGCAATACCTTCACCACGCTCCTGAGATGTTTTGAATAATAGGAGAGATAGGAAAGGTTCTCCCTGAAGCAGATCGGATACTCCGTGACGACCGTCAGTCCGGCGGTCCTGCATTTGTCCGCAAGGCTCCTCACCGGAAACTCGGGACCGTAGGGCCATGTCCCCTTTCGCTCGGCGCTCTTTTTCCCGAGGACGTAAAAAAAAGCCCCTGCAAAGGGATTGAAGGTGATGAACATCCCCCCAGGCTTAATCGTACGGGCAAGACTGCTGAGGGCCTGCGACTGGAGACCGTCTTCAAAATGCTCCATGACCCCTGCATTCCACACAAGGTCAAAGGTCATATCCCCGAAGGGCGGGGCGAGGATATCACCCTGCGCCAGGGATGCGGAAAGTTTTCTTTCTTCGAAGATTTTTTGAGCTATGCCAATGGCCTCGGAGGAGCTGTCGAGGAGGGTGACATCGGCTCCGAGTTCCGCAATTCTTGCGGAGATAATGCCTCTGCCGCATCCTGCTTCAAGGACCTTAATCCCCTTCGTGACAGGGCTGTTTTTCAGGAGTTCCGACAGGATGGTTGCCGACATCTCATCGAGTGACGCCTCTCCTTCCCTGTTTCGGGCCCAGTAGTCCTGCCACACCATTTTCGCTTCATCGTTGCTCATCCGTCTTTTCCTGTCTGCGCGCGCTGGAGTTCGAGGAGTTTTGCATACTTGAAAAATGTCCCTCCCGCCCTTGTAACCGCGATCACAAAGCCGTCCAATCCGTCCAGAAAGCCCAGTTTGAGGATATAGACCTTAAGAAACATGGTAAGCCCATGTAAAAAAGGTGTGAGTATATTTGCCCGTGTGCCCGCGTCCAAAAGTTCCTTTGCCATATCGGTCGATCTTGTCTCCATGACGAGAAGCATGTTCGAATAATCGGTGAAACTGTAGTGATCTATCGGGACGTCGACTTCCGCAAGAGTGCCGCTTGTCGCCCACTTCCCGTGTGTTATCGCCTCGAAACGGCCCTTGCTCTTCCTGACGAGCCGGATAATCCTGTCCGGCCACCAGCCGCTGTATTTGATCCACCTGCCATGGAAGTAGTTTCTCCTCGGAAAGCTGTAAGCGTCCGCATAGGCGGAGTTGCTTATGACACGATTGATCTCCTCTCTCGTCTCTTTTGGTATTCTTTCATCGGCATCAACGATGAGCACCCATTCGTGTGTGCACTTCTCTATCGCGCTGTTCTTTTGAGGGCCATCGCCCTTCCAGTCTTCCACGAAAACGCGGCAGCCGAACTCTTCCGCAATCTCGACGGTCCTGTCGCTGCTGCCCGAGTCGACGACCACGATCTCCTCCGCAAAGGAGACGCTCTCCAGGCAGGCCGGGAGCCGTCTCTCTTCATTTTTTGTGATGATCGCAACAGAGAGGGGGAGTTTTTCAGCGTTCATCAATCCCCCCGGCAATGCCCGCAAAAAGGCAGAGCGCCATGGTTGTCGGCGTCGGCAGCACCTGGGTATCGGTGAGGCTCCCTACGGTAAAGACGACTGCGAAGGCGATGACAGAGAATCCGGCAGCGGTGTGCCGTGCCTTCCATCCTCTCCTGAACAGTTCGAGCAGAAGCCAGCAGAGCGCGGCCAGGCCTGGAATGCCGAAGCTCACCGCCATGTAGAGGAAGCTGTTGTGAGGATGATCAATAAAGGGCAGGGAAGGGTCTTTCTTGCGCAGTTCCCAGGCCTTTTTGAAACTGCCTGTGCCTGAGCCGATCAGAGGACTCCGCCTTATCTCGGAACAGGCGATTTCCCACATATGCAGGCGCAGGCCTATGGAGGTGTTCACCACACCCTGACGGTAAAGCCGGAGGTCCTCTTGTCCCTGTGAGACCCTTTTCTTTATGACCGGCAAGGCGATGACGAGCGAAAGAAGGAGGATGGCAAAAAACAACGGTTTGATCACCGAACGCTGCTGCAGGACGTGGGAAACGATGACGGGGAAAAGGAGCGCGGCCGCGAGATATCCGCTTCTGCCGCCGATAAAGCCGATGGTGAAAAGATATTGCACGACCAGGAAGAGATAGACGAGCTTCTTTCCGGGACCCTGTTCCCTCGAAAAATAGAAAGAGGCGATGATCGTTCCGGTAGCCAGGAGAATCGAGAACGCGATCCAGGGGGAACTGCCCGGGAAAAGGCCCACCGGGTTTCCCTCCTTCAGAGGGAAGGCGCCGAGATATTGCAGGATCGCCACGGTGCTGTTCAGGGACAGACCGGCAAGAAACATCTTCAGGATAAAGTCTGTCTTCCTTCCGTCTCCCGCAACCGACAGAGAGGCTATGCTGAAAACCCAGTAGTATGATTTGCCCGCAATGCTCATCCCGTCTGCGGGCAGGGGGGTATACACGAGTCCGATCCAGGGGAGAGTGAAAAGGAGCAGGACAGGGACCATTAGACCGGAGGAGACCCAGGCCCTGAAGTCCTTCAGAAACCTTCCCGACATTATCCAGAGCGCAAGAACGATGCCGCCGCAGATATAAAGAGGAGATGTCCCTATCGGCAGGAAAAAAAACATTCCTGCAAAGCCCGCGAAGATGAGCGCATCTGTGTTAATCTTCCTTGCGAATTCCATTCTTGCAGAAGAACTCCTTTGATGCGATTGCCGCACCAAGGAGTTCCTTGTTCCCGTTCGAGGCTGTTTTGTTTGTCGGGTGCCACAGATGAAAACAGATCGCTCTGAACTGATGCACCTTCTTTCTGAGGCCGTACTTAAAAAACCTGCAGGCGAGGTCCGAATCTTCATTGCCCCATCCCACAAAATCCTCGTTGAAGCCGTTCACCGCGATGATGTCGTCCCTGAAAAAACTCATATTGCAGGATTTGATGCCCTTGAGCTCTCTGTTCTTCACTGCAAAAGAAGAGGGCAGCCGGAGCAGATGATGGGTATTCGATATGCTGAAGGTGAGCGCCATTCCCACCAGCACCGGCACCGAGTTGGCCTGCCCCTGTCCAAAAGAAGCAACCACATCCCTGTTGACATGGACCCTCTTCCCCTGAACGAAACACCCTCTTTCCGCCAGAGAGAGGTGGTCGGCAATAAAGTGCCTGTTCACGACACAGTCGCCGTCCAGAAGGATCACGTACTCCCCGGTCGACCGTTTCACCGCCTCGTTGCGGGCCTTCGCCGCACGAAACCCCTTGTCTTCCTGCCAGAAGTGAATCACCGGGAACGGCGCATTTTCGGAAAAATGTTTGATCAGGTTCGCGGTATCTTCACGTGAACCGTCATCGGCGATGACCATCTCCTCAGGGAGTCTCGTCTGGTGTGCCGCGCTCTCCACCACCTTCGAGAGCGCCCCGGGGTTGTTGTAGGTCGTGATGATAAGCGATACCCTCAATAGGTTCCTCCCGAGAGCTGGGCGATCACAGAGCCAAGCCTGGCCTTTGTCTTCACCTTTACCGGGATCCGCCTTTCATCATCGGTGAGCCAGATGACAAGCTCACTCTTGCGGTAAAAAATCCCTTCGGATTTCATGAGGGGTTTCACCACTATTGTATTGAATTCTCCGGCGGGGACTCCGACCCGTTCCCTCCCGAGAACCTGAACCTCCACATTCCAGACCTTCCTGTTGTCGAACACCGCGACAAAGACCGACTTTCCGACCTCCAGGGGCAGGGTCCTGAGAAAATAGAAACTCGAAAGGGGATCGAAGGCAGGAGAGGGCAGCTCACAATCCTTCTTCTCGTCCCTCAGGTGATCGATGCAGTAAGCCATCCTGCGGCCGTGATCGAAGATCACTTCCTTGTTCCTTCTATTCTTCCCCTCGCGAAGGCTGATGCGGTAGCGTACGGGCTGTCCCATCCCGTTCATGAACGCATCTCCCGACAGTCTGCTTTCGACCCTGTTGTCGACGGTATAGAACAGCGATACCCATTTCGCCGATTTCGCGGTGGAAGTGATGACGAGACCGTCGTTGTTCGCTATCTCCAGCGAGGCCTCTCCCGCCTTGATGCCCGTCCATGTGACATCATAGAAGAGCCTTTCAGGGACACGAAAGGAGAATGCGGCTGCGGGCTGAGAGAAGAAAATGCAGCCACCGAACATGAGAAGGGAAACAAGCGCCCTGAATCTCTGTGTGTGTTTTTTCACGCTTCTGCACAGGCGGAACATATTTTGTTATATTAATACATGCGTGTAATTCCCGCAATAGACCTCAAAGACGGGAAATGTGTGCGTCTTCTCCAGGGGCGGGAGGATGCACTCACCACCTATTCCGAAAACCCCGCAGCCACGGCGCGGCTCTGGGAGTCGTGCGGTGCGGAACTGCTCCACG
>DATJWU010000301.1:0-8623 GCA_035501055.1 Thermodesulfovibrionales bacterium | reverse complement strand
CTCCATGCCCGTCGGCGAAAAGATCGCCTTTTGGGCGGAAAAGTTTGTCGGTGTCCCTTATGACGCAGATCCCCTGGGAGTGTATGTGACCAGAAGGACGCTCGTTGCGGATGACCGTGTTGACTGCATGTACCTGACGTTCAGGGCGCTTGAACTTGCCCTTGGCCTGACCCCTGAAGAATCCCTCGACATCGCGCTTGACAAGCGGTTCATGACGAGGGGCAGGGTGGAAAGCGGGGTGGTCATGAATTATGAAGACCGGTTTCAATACGGCGAGGATATGATCGACAGCGGGAAGTGGGGGAGAGAGTTGACAGGAGATCTGGGACCCCTGACCCTTGTGGAAGGCACGAGGGGGAGGGGGCAGGTTGGAATGCTTTCAAAGGAGACGGCGCGCTCCCTTTTCCGGGAGGGCCGGAAGTCTCCGTCGACCCTCAGGAGCGGTGATTTTATGTTCTTCCTAAAGTCTCCCGAAAGCAGGGTCGCCGATGAAATGGTGGGGCACATCGGCATTGTCACGCAGGACAAGGAAGGTCTGTTCCTTATTCACGCAAGCGGGAAGAAGAATAAAGAAGGTATTGTCAGGAAGGTATCCCTTTATGACTACCTGAATTCGATGCCCTTTGCGGGAGTGAGGGTGACCAGATATTACTAGCCCTTTTTTCGTATCCGCGGTACCACCGTCCGCCGGTCAAAACCAGGGACGGGTCGCCTATTTGCTCCTTCTCTGATGTTTCGTTTTTCTGAGCAGTTTTTTGTGCTTGTGTTTGCTCATCTTTTTCTTACGCCATTTTACAACGCTACCCACGCACTCACCTCCTTCTCATCCGTAATCGGTAACCGGTAACGAGACGCGTTATGCGCGCTCATCACCTTTTCTTATATTCCTTCACCTGATTCATAAAAGCCTCGAGCTGTATCGCCGTCGTGGACGACTCGCTCCCGTCGTAAGGAATACTGATACAGGGGACCCCGTAGTCCCTGCTCACCCCGCGCATGAGCGTGGTGACGATCGTCCCGGGCATACACCCGAAGGGCATGGCATTTATTATACCAGATATCCCCCGTTCGATAAGGTCAATACTCTTACCGATGCTGAGGACCGCTTCCCCTTCAAAGGAGTCATGAATATAGGGCGCTGCCTTTTCCAGGATCCTCTTCGTATCCGGCTCCTTCAGGGTCTTGAGAAAACCCTTGAAATGCCGCGAATACCGGTGCTCCGCCTTTTTCTGGAAAAGGGTCTTCAGAAGAAACTCAATGATAGCAGACTTGTCCTTTTTTATCAATGCCTTTCTCAATCCCATGCGGTTTACGTAATAGATCCATTCCTCTACCGGGGCGAGCCACACCTCTCCTCCGAGGGCCTCAACCTTCCTCACAAGGTCTTCATTCGAGAACCTGTGACTTCTCACGAATATTTCACCCACGACGCCGACAAGCGGCCGCAGTCCCGGCTCAGTGGCGAGATTCCCAAAATCCCTCTTCATGGTGTTCAGTATCGGTTCAACTCTCCCGTCGGCGCCTCTGAGGGAGCGGTAGAGTTTTCTCAGATACTCCTGATGGAGCCGGTCAGCCGAGCCCTTCTCTTTCTCATAGGGCCTCGTCTCGTGAAGGCACTTGCAGAGGAGTTCGATCGCGATGATTCCCTTCCAGGCGTGGCGCGGATAGTCACTGCCGATAAGGCCGAGTTCACGGTAAAACCCCACGTCCTGGTTCGGCGAAAAGATCGGCACGTCATGATACCCGAGTTCATCGAGGGTCATCCGGTGAAAGACGTTGTATTGGCCGAATCTGCAGGGTCCTGAACCGGAGGGCATGAAAAACGCAGATTCTCCGCTCCTGAAGTTGGGTGAAAGGACCTTCTTCAGCATGTCGCCCGTAGTGACCGTGCAGGGATAACATTCCTTTCCGGAAACGTATCTTCTTCCGAGTTCAACGGCCTCCTTGTCTGATTCAGGAAGGACCTCGGCTGCGAGGCCGCACTTCTCAAAGGCGGCAGCAAGGGCAAATGCGTGGTCGGACATCCTGGGGATATACACGGTTCTGCGACTTGGGTGACGCGCGTCGGACGGCCTGCGGTGTGCCATTGCTGCAGGCTTCTCACTACTTCCCGATCCTGTCTTTCGGTTTTCTATGCTGTCGAGGAACGCCTCGCAGCGGGTTATCGCCCCCGCATCGGCGCTGTGCTCGTCGATTTCGATGTGGAGGCAAGGTTTATCCTTCATCTCGTTCTCGAAGTATTTCAGGATGAACGAATCGGGGCCGCAGGAGAAATTGCCGATGAAAATGGCGTAAAGTTGGGGGTTTGTCCTGATGGCGCGGGCTGCCTTCAGTATTTTTTGACCCGACCTCCAGTACATGTTCGGCCACCGGTCATCGATCCGCACTTCGTCAAGGGGAATGAAATCCATGGGGAGCGAGAGGACTCCGAGGTCGGAAAGCTTCTTCGGTATGGTGAGGTTCACTCCTCCATCAAACGCGTTGTACGACCTTCCCACGATCACGACCGCCTTACCGGAGAGAGAGGAAAGCACCTCGGCACCCTTCTGTCTGACAGCCCTGAAGAAATCCTGCTGCGGCTTCTCTGCCGCAGCAAGGGCGCGCAGTATGTCGGCGCGCCGAATATGGAAGGGCTCGAAGGCCTTTCTCAGCTGCGCGACAAGGGAGTTCCTGCCCATCCCGAGGTCTATCACCGGCGCGAGGATTTTCACGCCAGGATGTGCGATTCTCGCGGCATAAGGAATGGTCTGAGTCAGAGGGCAGCCGAATCCCTTCGCGAACTCTTCGTCCTGAGACGCCATGTTGATGAAACTGGGGATGAAGAGGGCATCGACGCTCTTTTCGATAAAATGTTTTATATGCCCATGGGCAACCTTGATCGGAAAACAGGTGTCGGCGAGCACAGTCTCGATACCGGTACGCACAATCTCTCCGCTTGTTTTCGGAGAGACCTCAACGGCGAATCCGAGTTCCCAAAGGAAAGTTGCCCAGAACGGAAGAAAATCGTGGAAGAAGAAGATATAGGGAATGCCGATGACTGTCGGCCGTCGTCTGTCGTCTGTCGGGTGTCTTTTAGAATCATTACGTGCTGACTGCTGGGCGCTGACTGCCGACCGTCTCCTGTGGTGTTCCTTCCAGAGCATTTCCTCCCTGAAGGCGAAAAGATCGGGCAATGCCGATGTCCGCGCTCTTTTTCTTATATCGTATTTTTCGCACCTGCCGCCGTAGAAAAGATTTCCTTCTTCTCCTTCGACCCTGACCTTGTTTATCTCGCACACGTTGGGACAGCCACCGCATGTAAAGGAAGATATCTCATAGGCGCGCCGGGACAGTGCAAAACCCTTGAACGAAGACCTGACGGTCGGCGAATCGCTTTCAGGGCTCAGGTTCTGTCTGGAGTCGGTTGACGGCTTGGTGCTGACCGCTGATTTTTCCTTCAGGTGCCTCATCGCGATCAGAGCCATGCCTATGGCCCCTGTCACGTCATGGTGGGGAGGGACCGTTATCTTCCTGCCGAGGAACTTCTCGAAGGCAGCGACGACCGATTTGTTGAACGCCACGCCGCCCTGAAAAAAGATCGCAGTGCCGATGTTCCTCCCGGCAACGACCTTGTTAAGGTAGTTCTGGACAATCGAGTAGGAGAGGCCTGCGAGGAGTGAGTTCTTTTCTGCCCCTTTCTGGAGGTTTGCCATCAGGGAATTCTCCATGAAGACGGTGCACCGCTCGCCGAGTCTGCAGGGGTGTGCTGCGGAAAATGCGCAGTCCTCAAATTCTCCCTTTATGGAGACATTGAGCTTCTCCGATTGCTCTTCGAGAAAGGAGCCGGTACCTGCGGCACATGCCTTGTTCATCTCGAAGTCGACGATGACGCCGTCCCTGAGCGAGATAAACTTCGAGTCCTGCCCGCCTATCTCGAATATGGTATCGACATGCCTGTCGATAAAGGCCGCTGCCGTTGCCTGGGCGGTGATCTCGTTCTTCACGATGTCGGCGCCGACATAATCGGCGATCATGTAACGTCCCGAGCCCGTCGTGCCGACCCCCATGATTTCGACCTGCCCGCCTACCTCGTCGGCTATCTCCTGAAGACCCTGGCGTACCGCCTCAATCGGTCTTCCTGCAGTCATGAGGTATCTCTTGGCGAGGAGTGAACCCTTTTTGTCGATCACCGCGAGGTTGGTGCTTATGGAACCGATATCGATCCCAAGGTACGCCTCCACTTTAGGCGATGAGCTGTCGGCTATGGGCAGAAGGCGATCCATTGAACTCCGGGATTCCTTCTCCTGCCCTTTGCCACTCGCCCCTTGCCTGTCCTTCGGATGCCGGTTGTGAAAATCATCGCCGACAGCTATGAGCGGGGCATGCCCCTCGTCGGAAAAATGCGACGACTCTATAAAGTCCCTGAGCCTTTCCAGATCGAGCTCGTGGATGAGGCCTTCTTCCTGTTCCTTCAGGGCGGCGCCGATTGCGCCCATCAGGGCGTATTCGTCGGGCACGAGGAGATCCTTGAGGCCGAAGACGTTCATGAAGGCCCTGACCATCCCCTTGTTCGCAGCGACGCCGCCGTGAAACGAGACAGGCCCCGCGACAGTCCGGCCCCTCACAATGGCGCCTCTGAAGTTCCTTGCAACGGCAAAACAGAGGCCTGCAACGATGTTCTCGACCGGCGTGGCTATCTGCTGGAGATGTATCATGTCGGACTTGGCGAAGACGCTGCATCTGCCTGCAACGCGCGAAGGCGTTTCTGCCTTTGCCGCGAGGTCGCTGAATTCCTCGATCGAAAGTCTGAGTCGCTCCGCCTGCTGGTCAAGGAAAGAACCCGTTCCCGCGGCGCACACGGAATTCATCGAGAAATCCTTAATGCCGCTGTCGCCGAGGATGATGAGCTTCGAGTCCTCACCGCCCAGTTCAAATATTGTCTTCACCTGTGGATAGAGTCTTCGGGTAGCGAAGGCCTGGGCAACGAGTTCGTTCGTAAACCCGATGCCGAGCGCTGAAGCGATCAGTCTTCCAGCCGATCCGGTAACGGAGAGGGAAAAATCGCGGGATTGCCTGTTGCCGATCGTCCTGGTGAGAAGTTCGAGGGCGAGGGGGAGCGGGTGCCCCTTATGACGCTCGTAACGGCGGGCGCGCAGTGTTCCGTCCTTGTCCAGGAGGACGAGTTTTACGCTTACGGAACCTGCATCGAGACCGATAAATCGCATGCATCACTCTCTTTAATAAGAAAGTAACACAAAAGCGCTTAAAGTTCCAGTATATTAAGGATTCATCGGTGCATGGAAAATGAGCAAAGGGGTCGTACGAAGTGAAAAAAACCGCCCCGGAGGCCCTCCCTTCTGCCGCGGGTTCACGCATGAGAGGGTTCCGTCTTTAAAGACCCCCTAAGCGGTTATCGCAATTTCGCGGACAGGCCTCAGAGCGGTCCATATCCCCCGGTGCCGAAGCAATGAGATAGGTGATGGTGAATGTCCCGTTGTGGTGTCCCATAAAGCGCCCGCACTCTGAGTATAATATTCCTTGAAGGGTTCTGACAACGCGCATCACGATTCCGGACAATCGGAAAGGAAGGAGTTCGATGAAGCTCAGGATAGGACATCTCTCGACCTTTTTTCATACCTCTATACTCCTTATGGCGCGGGGCGACAGCGAAGGACGTCTCGGTGCCGGGATTGACTGGAGACTCTTCGGGACCGGACCCGCCGTCGTCAATGCCTTTGAAAAAGGCGAACTCGACCTCGCCTATATCGGCCTGCCTCCCGCCATTATCGGGATGAGCAGGGGCGCGTCGATCGTCTGCGTTGCAGGAGGCCACATGGAGGGCACGGTGATTGCGGCGAATAAGGATTTCGCGGGATTCCCTGAACGTGAAGGCCTGGGAAGCATCCTCGGCCAGTTCAGAGGGAAAAAGATCGGGGTGCCGGGCAGGGGTTCAATCCACGACGTGATCATGAGGGAATGTCTCGCCGGATTTGATCTTGCGGGAGCTGTTGAAATCGTAAATTTCGCCTGGGCTGACCAGGTGCTCGAGGCGGTGGTCAGGGAAGATGTTTCGGCAGCCGTCGGCACGCCCGCACTGGCTACTGCAGTGGTGAGGTTTGCGGAAGGGAGGATACTCTATCCGCCGTCAAGGCTGTGGCCCCACAATCCGAGCTACGGGATTGTCGTGGGGAAGGATTTTCTGAAGAGAGAAAGGGAACTCGTCGAGAGGTATCTTTTGCTCCACGAAGAGGCTACGGCCTTTGTCCGCCATGAACCGAAGGAGGCTGCCGGGATGATCGCTGCGTTCGTCGGAGTGGTCGATGCGGAGTTCGTTATGGATACGCTCAGGCTGTCTCCAAAGTATTGTGCACAACTCACCGATGAGTATATTTCATCGTCGATGGACTTTGTAAGAGTGCTGAAGAAGCTGGGATATATTACACGGGATATCAAAGAGGATGAGATATTCGATGCCTCTCTGATCCGAAGGCTGCACCCGGAAAGGGATCATTACGCAGAGGGAATCTCGGAAGCCCCCTGACGGGCAGGTGACCTGACAGCTGCATAAAAAGGGAGTCCCGAAAGCTTTCGGGATTCAAGGGCGTATTGTGATGCAAAGGAAGTCAGGACCTTGCTCGTTGAAAAAACATATGATTGCAGGCGATTCAGACGTGAGCTAAAGCAGGCAATCTTTTGATTTTTCTTATCTCCTTCGCGGTTGATGAGTGGGCCACATGGTAAAGATCCCACGCCAGTTGCAGGTTAAGCCAAAACTGCGCCTCCATCCCGAATAGCTGCTCCAGACGAAGGGCGGTGTCAGGGGTGACCCCACGCTTCCCTTATTGCCTACGAAGGACTACGGTCCTTCTTTCACCACAACCAATCTGTGCTCTTATGCATGCGCCAAGGTAGCGCGAACTCCATCCTCAAACGTCCTCTTATCCCTTAGGAGCGCAAAGATTACTTTGATGAGCTTTATTGCCACCGCACAAAGGATCTCCTTTCTCTTGGGTTGCTGATCGACTCGGTTTTTTGTCTCCAGTTTTCTCTGATAGTATTGTTGAAAGTACTTCCTCAGTACGACCACTCTCATGCTCATGAAGAAGAGATACTTCCTCAGGAGCCAGCGTCCCCTCTTGAAGATAGACTTCCGGCTACCCATGATCCTGAATCTCTCTCCTGAGCATCAGCACGGTCCGGTTCACTTCTTCTTGACATATCTTTACCCTAAAACGATCCGCATCACCGACGCTCTTGAGGCCAATGCTCCTTTGTGCTGCCTCATGCAGAGCCTTTGTCCTCTGGGCAGCTCCCACGTTTCTGTCACTGATATAAGGCTTCTTTAGGGCAAGCAACACTGCTTCAAATGATATTTAGCCGCAGACTCTGCTTTGACATGCCCTTTGGAATCCGAATCTGTTCCGCCTCCGTAGGACAATTGCTGGCAATCTTCTTGACAGGAATCGTTATAGATTAGATTAAGAGCTTTCGGAGAGATTAAGACTTAAACTTATGAGGGGATTTGTTCGGCACACATGAAGAAACTATAAAAAACAAAGATTTTGCCGGATTGTTTGCTCCTCTTGCCGGCTGTGCATGCAGCGAATTTTAAAAGGGGCACCAGGAAAGGCAGGTACTGACCATGAAGAAAAAGCTTTTGTACGCGGGCGGTATAATCGCAGCGATCATTGTCGTTGTCTTTGTTGGCTTGGCCATTGTCGTAAAGAGTTATTTAAAAAGCGACAGCCTGAAGGCTGTCATTATCCCTAAGATTGAAGAATTCACCGGGAGGAAGGCGGGCATAAGCGACATTGACGTTTCGCTGTTCAAGGGTATCGATGTCAAGGGCATAAGCCTTATGGACAAGGAAGGAAAAGGCGAGTTCCTGAAGGTCAAGGAATTTGTGCTCGCTTACAGCCTGCTGCCACTTCTCCATAAACAGATCGTGATCAGGAAGATTGAGGTCATCTCTCCCTCGGTCAGCCTGGTGCAGGAAAAAGACGGTACTTACAATTTCTCTGACATACTCGAAAAAGCAAAGGCAACCAAAAAGGAGCCAAAATCAACGACTGAAGCAGAGGGCCTTCCTTTTTCGGTGCTAACGGACAAGATAGTGGTGAAGGATGCGATGATGACGTTTTCTGACGCACAGGGGGTGATCCCCTCGATCTCTCTTGTCTCTAATATCGACCTGAAGGTGACTGCAGAAAAGGGGGTCAGTCCCGAGATATCAGGAAAAATGGATGTGAAGACCCTGACGGTGAAGATGGGTGACAACGAAATAAAAGGCGCGGGGACCATCGGGATCGGCAAGGATGCGATCGACCTCGATCTTTCCTCCACCGTGGGAAAGGACACCATAAAGCTTTCAGGCAATGTAAAGGATTACAGAAATGTCCCCGTGGTAAGGCTTGATGCGAACGCGAAAGAACTCGACCTTGACAGACTTCTTGCCATGGCAGGCGGCAGTAAGGGATCGGCGGCGCCGCAAAAGGAAAAACGCGTCTCCTCGGGAAAGACGGAAAAGGCGCGCGAAGGGAAGGCAGGCAGCGTGAGCGCATCAGGAGAGATCAGGATAGCTTCCGCCAGCTACGAGGGATATCTCCTGAAGGACTTTGCGGCACGATACAGTTATGCCAAGGAA
>DATJWU010000300.1:0-3385 GCA_035501055.1 Thermodesulfovibrionales bacterium | reverse complement strand
ATACCTTTATGGCCAGAACGACAAAGTAGTCACCCAGCGCCAGCTCGAGAAAAGGCTTGCCGAAGGGGAAATCCCGGGCAACGGCGAGAAGTTCGTAATGATCCAGTGTGTGGGCTCTCGCGAAGAACCGAACCAGTACTGTTCGCGCGTATGCTGCCAGGATGCGGCGAAGAACGCCATAGCGATAAAGGAGCGGAACCCGAAGGCGCAGGTCGTCATCATCTACCGTGACATGCGCAACTACGGGCTCCGTGAGGACTACTACACAAAGGCCCGTGAGCTTGGCGTGCTCTTCGTCCATTACGAAGTGGACAGGAAACCCGTAGTCGAAGCGGCGGGCAGCAAAGTGAAAGTGAAGACCTGGGATTACATGCTCAATAAGGAGATCGTGATCAACGCCGACTGGCTTGTCCTTTCAACGGGCCTCAGGCCCCATCCCACAACCGATAAGGTTGGAGAGATGTACAAGGTGACGAGAAACCCCGACGGGTACTTCCTCGAGGCCCATGTGAAGCTGCGTCCCGTGGATTTTCCGAGCGAAGGGCTCTTTGTCACAGGCCTCGGTCATGCGCCGAAGAACCTCGATGAGACTTTAGGTCAGGCGCTTGCCGCAGCCGGAAGGGCGGGGGTCATCCTCTCCCACGAAAGCCTTGCCGTATCGGGGATCATCGCAAAGCACAAGCGGGAGCTCTGCATGTCCTGCCTGAGCTGTCTGAGGGTCTGTCCCTTCGGCTCTCCCTACATTGCCGAAGACGGGAAGATCTCCCATAACGAGGTCAAGTGCATGGGCTGCGGCATATGCGCCGGCATCTGTCCTGCAAAGGCCTTCCAGGTGAACAACTTCCGTGACGACCAGATCGTCGCGATGATCGATGCCGCGGTGGACTCAGAAGCAGGTCTCATCGGGGCATAAGAGGAAGTGTTAGGTTTTACGTTTTGAGTGTTGAATTAAGGATGCAGGATTGATTGGAGGAGGAAGAGAGAATGGTTGAAGTTGCCGAGGTCC
This sequence comes from Thermodesulfovibrionales bacterium, assembly GCA_035501055.1. Taxonomy (GTDB): domain Bacteria; phylum Nitrospirota; class Thermodesulfovibrionia; order Thermodesulfovibrionales; family UBA9159; genus DATJWU01. The sequence goes on along the minus strand of DATJWU010000300.1, from coordinate 2,379 downwards.
CTGTAGAGCAGGATGACTTTACGATTGAGCAGCCTCATGAGGGGCCGCCTGACTGGGAGCCGAACATACTGGCCTTTGCCTGTCACTATTGTGCATTCGCGGCGGCGGACCTGGCCGGCGTGATGAGGCTTTCCTACCCGCCGAACGTAAAGATCATAAGGCTCCCCTGCACGGGGAAACTGGACCATATCCATGTCCTCAGGGCCTTCGAGCGTGGAGTGGATGGCGTGTTTGTCGCCGGCTGACTGAAGGGCCAATGCCATTACCTGGAAGGTAATATGTTTTCGGCCCGGCGGATAGAATACGTGAAGACGCTGCTCGCAAAGCTGAAGATAGACCCGGCCCGTCTCGAGATGTATAACCTCTCTGCCGCCATGGGGCCGAAGTGGGCGGAGATCTGCACACAGTTTACCGAGAAGATCCGCAGACTCGGGCCTTCGCCCATAGGGCTTGCCCTCGCAACGCGGAAAGCAAAGGAGTGAGAGAGCGATGATTGTTGGGACACAGAAACCGATTGAAGAGATTTGGGAAATGGTCAAGGAGTTCAAAAGGGTCCTTGTCTACGGATGCAATACCTGTGTCGCCATCTGCCATGCAGGGGGCGGCAAAGAGGCGGAGATCATCGCCTCGATGATCAGGATGAAGGCAATCGAAGAAGGCAGGGAGATGGACGTCAATCACGCTGCCATCGAGCGCCACTGCGAGCCGGAGTTCTTTGAGCCGCTGATGGAGGACGTGAAGACCTATGATCTCGTGCTCTCGACCGCCTGCGGCGTGGGAGTCAACTTCCTGACCCAGAGGATCGGCGAGATACCGGTCTATCCGGGGATCAATACCTCCTTTTACGGAGGAGTGCCCCAGGCCGGGGTCTTTACCGAGTTGTGCGGAGGCTGCGGCAACTGCATCCTCCACCTTACCGGCGGCATTTGCCCCATAGTGCGCTGCTCGAAGTCGCTCCTGAACGGGCCCTGCGGCGGCACGAACAAGGGCAAGTGCGAGGTGAGCGATCAGGTCGACTGCGCGTGGTACCTCATTGTCGAGAGGATGAAGCAGCTGGGCACACTCGAAAAGCTCCTCGAAATACAGCCTCCGAAAAATTGGGCAACGGGCACCCACGGCGGTCCCCGCAGGGTCGTGCTGGAGCATATTGCGGAACTTGAAGAGAAGGAAGAGAAAGCCAAGGCGGAGGTCAAGAAATGAAATCTGGAAGCAATCTTGAACGAGTGATCCTGAGCGGTAACCCCGCGGTAACTGCGGAACTCGGTCCTCCAATGAGCGCGTCTCCCGACGAGGTCGTCCACAAGGCACATACCCTGAAGGGTTTTTGTGACGCGGCAAATATCACTGACTGCCAGACGGCGGTGGTGCGCATTTCGAGCATCGCTGCAGCCTTTATCGCCTATCGTGAGGGGCTGGAGCCGGTCATGCAGATGACCTGCCGCGACAGAAACCGCATCGCCATGCAGGCAGACCTTCTGGGCGCGGCGGCCCTCGGTCTGAAGAATTGCCTCTGCATCGCCGGAGACCACCAGAAATTCGGTGCGGCAGGAAAACTGAAAGGCCATCCCGGAGCGAAGAACGTATATGATGTGGATACTACCCAGCTTGTGGGCATCCTCAGGAAGATGCGCGACGAAGGCCTGCAGGAAGGCGGAGACAAGATCGAAGTGGCGCCGAAGTTCTTCGTCGGCGCCAGCTGGACGCCGATGGGTGACCCCATGGACTTCCGGCCCTATAACCTGAAAAAGAAGGTGGACGCGGGCGCGGACTTCATCCAGACCCAGGGCATTTATGACATGGAGCTTTTCAAGTCGCAGGTGGAGAAGGCGAGGAACCTCGGCATCCTCGAAAAGACCGCGCTCCTGGCGGGGATCATCGTGCCCAAGAGCGCAATGATGCTCAAGTACATGGACAGTTCGGTCGCCGGTGTTTCCGTTCCCAGGCCCCTCATCGACCGCATGATGAAGGCGAAGGACGCCGCAGGAGACGATAAGAAAAAGGCCAAAGAACTCCAGGAAGAAGAAGGGATGAAGATCGCGGTCGAGCTGATCCATCAGGCGCTCGAGATACCCGGGGTTAAAGGGGTCCATGTCCAGGCGATCGAATGGGAGTCGGCCATCGAAAAGATCGTCAAAGCTGCCGGGCTTTATCCCCGACCGAACATTGCCGAGGCGTAGGAGAAGAAAGCTATTGAGGGGCGCCGGGATTCCGGCGCCTTTTTTTTGAGGGCCAGGGTATTTACAAATATTATTCTTTACAAATACTAACTAATGTGCTAAACTTTTGAAAATGCTGACTGACCTTATTGATAATCAGACGAGAAAGGCGATTACCCTCACCCTCAAAAAGAAGGGGAATATGTCTGTTGACGAACTCAGC
>DATJWU010000299.1:0-7734 GCA_035501055.1 Thermodesulfovibrionales bacterium | reverse complement strand
TTCCCTCGAGGAGCTTCCTCACCGGGTTGAGCTTGATCTTCACGCCGAAGTGACGTATAGACTGTCTTGGCTCGATAAAGGTCCTCCCGACATAATGGTTCCTGATGAGGCCGAAATCGAAGTGAATGTTGCTCTGCTCCGAAAATCCTATCGCCGCGGGGACCCCCGAGTCAGGAACGGGAATGACGATATCCGCGTCCACCGCAGACTCGCGTGCGAGCTGACGGCCGAATTCTTTCCGTATCTCGTTCACATTCTGATAGCCGAAGATATAGCTGTCGGGACGGGAGAAGTAAATGAACTCGAATATGCAGTATGCCCTTCTCTGGCTGGGGAGTGCTTTTATCGATTTCAGGCCGTCTTCACTGATGATGAGCATCTCGCCCGGTTCGACGTCCCTGATGTACGTGGCATTGATGAGATCAAAGGCGCATGTTTCGGAGGCGACGACATAGGCGCCGTCGACCTGACCCAGACAGAGAGGCCTCACCCCGAAGGGGTCCCGTATCGCGATCAACTCCTTTTCGGTGAGAATCAGGAGGCTGTAAGCGCCGCTCACCCGGTGCAGCGCCTGGATTATCCTGCTGTAGGGATCCTCCCCTTTCGCGTGTGCGACGAGATGGACGATCACCTCACTATCGGACGTAGACTGGAATATGGCGCCCTGTTCTTCGAGTTCCTTCCTCAGTTCCGCGGCGTTCACGAGATTGCCGTTGTGTGCGAGCGCGAGCGGACCAAGGGCGAAATTGGCGACGATGGGCTGCACGTTCTTGAGTACGCTGCTGCCCGCGGTGGAATAGCGGTTGTGGCCGATGGCGATATGGCCGGGGAGTCTCTTCAGTCTCTTTTCGGTAAAGATGTCGGCCACCAGTCCCATCGACTTTTCGGTAAAGATCTGCTTGCCGTCAGACGAGCAGATGCCGGCCCCCTCCTGTCCCCTATGCTGGAGTGCATACAGGCCGAGATAGGTGAGGTTCGATGCCTCGGGGTGGTTGAAGGCCCCGAAGACTCCGCATTCTTCATGGATATCGTGGAACATCGGCGAACGTGGACACGCCGGCTTTGTCGGTCTCATAGATGGCTCCTCATGTTTTTTCCGGAGAAAACCGGATGTAGTGCTCCCAGCACGCGAGCAATTCCTTTGTGGCAACAATGTCGCCGAAACAGTATTTCGCGATATCGACATACCTGCCCGAGGCGAAGAGGTCCTTGATGTCGTATCCTGTTATGCCTTCGGATTTCGGGCTCTTGATGCCGAAGGTTTTGCACCACATATCAAGGCTGAAGCGCCTCCTCGTCGCGCCGTAAAAGGTGAGCTGATCGAAGAGGTCGAGATGGGGACCGCTGTACCGGTTCGGCATGAGGTCCCTCGAAGGCCTCATGCGATGGACGGCGGACCTTACCATAACAAAGGGGCAGTCGAAGCCCCTGCCGTTAAAGGTGATGAACTGGTCATAGCTCCTGATCACGTCCCAGAAATGTGCAAGGATTTCCTTCTCGGTACAGGTCGTATAACTGATCCCGTCTTCCTCAAAGGGCGGAAGAACCGCGTCCGGGGCCTGGAAGTAGACGGCGCCCTTCATTGAGTCGGGGTTCAGCATGCCGATGGCGATGATCTCTCCTGTCAGCGGATAGAAGGAGAGGCTTTCCTTCACTCCTTTGATGTCCTCTTCGGTTTCGGTCCATTTGAGGAGGTATTCCTGGGTGGCTTTATCGAAAGACTCAAAATCCTTCCCGACGGTCTCTATATCGAATATGATCCGGGACATTCCTTAATTAACCAGTAAGTAGTAAGAAGCACGCCGCACACCATCATTCATTCCTGACTGCATACTGCCCGGTGCAGACTGCACACCGGTTTTTACGACGCCTTCGGCAACTCCCTGAATACCTTCCAGGTCTTCAGAAGGTCCACTGCCCTCTGGAGCTGCACGTCGTCTTTCTCGGACACTTCGAGCGGGGCGGTCTCCGTTTCCGGTTCGGTTGTTTCGTTGCTCTGCTCGTTTTTCAGATGCCGTTCAAGGTCCTTTTCCCTGAAGACCGCATGCTCCTTTGTGCCGTTCTTCGGCCCCAGTTTCACGATGATGTCAGGCGTGATGCCCGTTGACTGGATCGATGTTCCGCTCGGGGTGTAGTAACGGGCGGTCGTGAGTCTGAGACCGGAACCGTCGCTGAGCGGGATAACGCTCTGGACCGATCCCTTCCCAAAGGTCTGAACCCCGAGAATCACCGCACGATGCCAGTCCTTGAGGGCGCCCGCAACGATTTCCGACGCACTCGCGCTTCCCTGGTTTACCAGAACGACAATCGTCGGTTTTTCATAGGAGGGCAATTTGCCGCCCGTTTTGTACTCGGTCTTTTCGCCCGCCTTGTCTTTGATATAGACGACGAGTTTCCCCGGGGGCAGAAGCTGGCTCGCGACGTCCACGGAGCTGTTCAGCAGTCCGCCTGGATTGTTCCTGAGGTCGAGTACCAGAGAGGTTACTTTCTCTTCGTTCAGCGTGGCGAGGGCTGCTGCCAGATCAGCCGCCGTCTGCTCCTGGAACTGGGTGATCTTCACATAACCGATACCTTCTTCGAGCATCTTTGACTTCACGCTCTTCACCCGTATGACGTCCCGCTCGATGGTGAACTCCTTCGGTTCTTTCCATTCGTCTCTCGAGATGGTGATCTTTATGGTCGTGCCCTTGGGGCCTCTCATCTTGCTCACCGCATCGTGGATTGCCATGTCCCTCGTGCTCTGGTCGCCGATTTTCGTGATCCGGTCGCCGGCCTTTATCCCCGCGCGATAGGCAGGGGTGTCTTCGATCGGTGCGATGACGGTGAGTATGTTGTCTTTGATGCCGATCTGTATGCCGATGCCGCCGAACTCTCCCTTTGTGTCAACCTGCATCTCCTTGTAGGCGTCGGGAGGCATGAAACCCGAATGAGGATCAAGGGTGTTGAGCATGCCCTTGATGGCGCCATAGACAAGGTCCTTGGTCTTGACGTCATCCACGTAGTTCTTTTTCACGATCGAGAGGACTTCGGTGAGTATCTTGAGATTCTCATATCCTTCGACCTCCGCGCTCACGCGTCCTATCGACCATCTGCCGACGACGATGCCCGCAAGCGCGACGGTGATAATCAATCCCCATGTGACAAGGACCTTCTTCCTGTGGCCTAGCATGTTTTCTTAAACCTCCATCTACCTCTTCTTTAACCACTGCACGGGATCAAGGGGTTTCCCCTTGTATCTGATCTCGAAGTACAGGGAGGGCGCATTTAGAATCCCCGACTCTCCCACCTTGCCGACCGTGTCATGTACTTTTATTATATCTCCAACCTTAAAAAAAATCTCTGAAAGATTTGCATAAAGCGTGTGGTATCCCTCACCGTGGTTGATGATCAGGAGATTCCCGTAGCCCTTGAACCAGTCGGCAAAAACGACCTTGCCGGTATGGACCGCCCTTACCGGGTCTTCATCGGCCTTGATGTAGATCCCGCTTCTGAAAACAGGGGTATTGAAGCGCGGGTCCTTCTGGCTCCCGTAGGGGATCGCCACCCTGCCGCCCACCGGCCACGACAGCCTTCCCTTGAGCGCCGGGAATCCCTTCGCCTCGTAGGGCTCCGCTTCGTCGAGCTTTCTGATGACATCGCGGAGCTTTCGTGATGCCTCCTGCATCTCCCTGAACATCTTCTCGTGCCGTGATTTCTCGGTCCTCACCGAAACAAGAAGCTGCTCCCTGTCTTTTTTCTTCTCTGAAAGTGCCGTTTCGGTCACCCTGATCTTTTCTTCGTCCTGTTTCAGGGCCGCGCGGAGTTTCAGGAGTTGTTCCTCTTTCTCTTCCAGCCCTTTCAGGGTTGCGACATAGCCGTCGATGACCCTGCGCTCACTGAGCGCCGCCTTTTCGAGGTATTTCCACCGCCTCATTATCTGGGAGAAGTCCTCCGACGAGGTGAGCACCGCAAACAGCTCATAGGCATTCCCGTACCGCTGCATCGCGCGGAGTTTTCTCTTCATCCAGGTCTTCTTTCTTTCGAGATCCGCCCGGCCGGCGGCAGCGGCTGCTTCTGTCTTCCTGATCTCGGCCTCGGTCTGGCGGAGTCTGCTGCGCTGTCCGCGCAGCTCCTTCTCAATGTCGTTGAGCCTTCTCGAAACGCTGTCGATGTCCTCGAGGACCGAGTGTTCGCGCCTCTTTGCCTCCTCGATTCTCTCCTCCTGCGCCTCCATCTCCTTCTGGAGTTTCTGATACTGTTCTTTCGGGTTTTCAGCGAGGGCGTCATGGGGAAGGATGAGCGTCGCTGCAGAGAGAAGAATGAAGAATGAAAACGTTCTCCGCCAAGGGCATGGTGACCACCGGGGCAAAGACAATACTGAAGGGAGGGGCCTTGTGCCCTTAGATTTTTTCATCGAATGATCGCTTCCGTTCCCCTCCGTGCCTCATTGTCTCTGCGGGTGACGCGCCGCAGGAAACCACTGAGTCTCTGAAGCGTCTGAGTGAATGCATCAGAACCGTATCCTCCCGATCGCGATCAGTGCGCCGGCAAAGCCGAGGAAGAGACCGGCAGCGGGAAGGGCCGGTACCAGGAGGGGGGGGAATACGACGGAACCAAGGAGAGGCGCTGACGAGATCAGCTTCCTGAGAACACCGACTTCAAAAGCGAACAGGACCGCGAGGCCCACGACGCCCCCTGCGGCTCCCAGGGCGCTCCCTTCGAGCACAAAGGGGGTTCTGATGAAGGTCCTCGTGGCCCCGAGGAGCTTCAGGGTCTCTATCTCTTCCTTCCTCCGGTAAAAGAGTATCTTCACCGTGCTGTAGCAGATGAACGTGATGCCCGCCCCCATGATCACCAGGAAGATGACGCCCGCCGTCCTGACCCCTGATCTGATTGAATGGATCGACGAGAGAAGTTTTTCTCCGTACTGGATGTCCTCGATACCGTTCATCTTCCTGAGATCGGCGATGAAGGCCTTCTCCGATTCAGGCTGGACGGAGCTCCTTTTCAGCCGTATTTCCAAGGATGCAGGAAGGGGGGCCTCGTTCAGTCCCTCGAGGATGTAGTCGGCGTCCTTCAGCGTTTTCCGCAGTTCCTTCAATGCCTCGGCCTTTGAGATGTATCTCACGTTCTCGACGTTCCTGTTCCTTCTGATCACGCCCACCGTTTGCTGCGCCTCGGCATCGGAAACTTCTTCCTTCATGTACGCGGTGACGGAGAAAGTGTCAGGCAGCTTCGCCGTGAAGCGGTCTACGTTATAGACGATGACCGAAACGAGCGAGGCGATGATCAGTGCCATCGCGATGGTAAGGACCGAAAGGAGGTTGATCCATTTTTCGCGCACCAGGCTCTGCAGGGTGGCCTTCAGATAATAGGTCATCCCCGGTCTATCCCCGTTATTGCGCCCGCGTCGATCCTGAATACCCGCATGCCCGTGTGGCGGTAAAGTTCCCGGTTGTGCGTGGCGATGACCATCGTGGTGCCCCTTGCATTGATTTCCCTGAATACCCGCATAATCCCCGCGGCGGTGTCGGAATCGAGGTTGCCCGTAGGTTCGTCGGCAAGGAGCATTATCGGTTCGCCCACAATCGCCCGCGCAATCACGACCCTCTGTTGCTCACCTCCCGAAAGTGCCGGCGGGAAGCTGTCGGTCTTGTGTCTGAGATTCACCATCCTGAGCGTATCGAGGACACGTTCTTTCACGTCCCGCTCAGGGATATTCCGTATTCTCAGGGCGAGCGCCACATTGTCGAAGACATTCCTGTTGTCCAGGAGCCTGAAGTCCTGAAAGACGATCCCTACGTTCCTCCTCAGGAGCGGGATCGTGGCGCTGTTGAGATGGTCCGAATCCCATTCAGCCATCGCCACCCTGCCTGAATCGGGGTGCTCCGCTGCGTAAATGAGCCTCAGGAGGGTTGTCTTGCCGGCGCCGCTCGGACCGGTAATAAACGCCAATTCGCCTTTTTCGAAGGAGAGGGTGATATTCCTCAGCGCAAAGGTCGTATCATAATGCTTCGATACGTCGTCGAAATGTATCATAGGGAGGCTTGAACAGTCTTCACAATCTCTTCTGCAGACAATCCATACAGTTTCATCAACTCCTCGGGTTTGCCGGAGCGGCCGAAGGTATCACGTACGCCGATCCGTTTCACCCCGCAGGAGCGGGGACCCTTTTCTGCAATGAGTTCGCACACCGCGCTGCCGAGGCCGCCGATGATAGAGTGTTCCTCTGCAGTGACGATCAGGCGTGACGCATCTGCGGCCCTGAGGACGGCGCCTTCATCGAGGGGCTTGATGGTGGAGACATTGACGACGCCCGCATCCAGTCCTGCGGCCTCCAGTCGGGCACATGCATCGAGGGCGACAGAGACCATGATCCCCGAGGCGAGGATGTTTGCGTCCTTTCCGAGACGGAAGGTGTGCGCCTTGCCGATCTGAAACGTATACCCTTCGGGCAGGACCGCCGGGACCTTTGCCCTTCCGAGTCTTACATAGACAGGACCGATGTATTCGGCAACAGCGTTGATCACCTGTTCCGTTTCAAAGCCGTCTGCGGGGACGATCACGGTCATCCCCGGCAGGACTCTCATCAGCGCGACGTCCTCCAGCGCCTGATGGGATGCCCCGTCCTCACCGACCGTGATGCCGGCGTGGGTCGAGACGAGCTTCACATTCAGGGAGGAATAGCAGATGGTCTGCCTGATCTGCTCCCACGCGCGACCCGCTTCGAAGACCGCGAAGGTTGAGGCAAAGGGGACTTTCCCCGTGAGGGAAAGTCCGCCGGCGGTGCAGATCATGTCCTGCTCGGCGATGCCGATGTTAAAGAACCGCCCGGGGAATGCTTCGGCGAATTTCTTCGTTTTTGTGGAGCCCGAGAGGTCGGCGTCGAGGACCACGATGTCGGACCTCCTCGTGCCGAGTTCAAAGAGGGCCTTGCCGTAGGCGTCCCGTGTCGCGACCGCCTTTCTGACCTCCCCCTCTGATTTCTTTCCTGTTTCTTCCTTCCGTTCGCCCATGGCCTAGAGCTCCTTTAGTGCTTTTTCGAGTTCGTCTTTTGTCGGCGCAAGGCCGTGGTATTCAGCCTTTCCTTCAAAGAAGGAAACGCCCTTGCCCTTTACGGTCCGTGCCACAATGACCGTAGGCTTGCCCTTCGCCTTTTCGGCCTCGTCCAGTGCAGAAAGGATCTGTTCCATCCTGTGGCCGTCGATGTCGAGCACGTTCCATCCAAAGCCTTTCCACTTGTCGGTTATCGGTTCGACGTTCATCACATCACAGCAGTTGCCGTCGATCTGGAGGCCGTTATTGTCGACGATCGCGCAGAGGTTGTCGAGCTTGTAATGGGAGGCGGTCATCGCTGCTTCCCATATCTGGCCTTCCTGCAGTTCTCCGTCTCCGAGGAGACAGTATACCCGGGAGGGCAGGCCGTCCATCTTCAGCCCCAGGGCCATTCCGTTTGCGATCGAAAGACCCTGACCGAGTGATCCCGTCGATACCTCAACGCCCCTGACCATTTTCGAACTGGGATGTCCCTGAAGAGGACTGTCGATCCGGCGGAGCGTCTTCAGAAGCGTCTGATCGAAATACCCTGCGAGGGCAAGCACCGCATACAGCAGCGGGGCCGCATGACCCTTTGAGAGGACGAAACGGTCCCTTTCAGCCCACGAGGGATCGTCCGGCCTGTGGCGCATCTTGCAGAAATAGAGGGCCGCCATGATGTCTGCAGCAGAGAGAGAACCGCCGGTGTGGCCTGATCCC
>DATJWU010000298.1:0-2046 GCA_035501055.1 Thermodesulfovibrionales bacterium | reverse complement strand
AACCAGAGCTATCTGAATATTATAAGCTGGTGCCGGGCCATGGATGAGGAGCGCTATCTGATTGTCGTGAATTTCTCTGGAGAAACCTCTCAGGCGCTTGTCCGCGTGCCCTGGGATGAATTGAGGGGAAAGACGTGGCGCCTCACCGATGCTTTGTCGGAGGAAACCTTCGAGAGGAGCGGAGACGAGATGGGAGGTCCCGGTCTGTACGTCGACCTCGGACCGTGGAGATGCCATTTCCTCCGTCTGAATCCTTTGTGATATATTTCCTGGGGGAGAATAATATGGATTTTAGAAGAGTGCTCTTCGTCCTGCTTTCTTTCGGTGTTCTGGTCCTTTCCGGCTGCACGAGCCTGGGACCTCATACCGTTGCCCGCGACCGCTTCGACTACACAGGGGCGCTGGGTGACTCCTGGAAGGAACAAATGCTCATCAACACGGTGAAGCTTCGGTATGGCGACACGCCTGTCTTCCTCGACGTTGCCTCTGTCATAAGCCAGTACCAGGTGGCGGCCCAGGCGAACCTTGGATTTACCTGGGTCCACCCTGTGACATCGGCCGCGACCAATGCACAGACCGTGGGAGCAAATGCGCAGTATGTCGAGCGTCCCACCATCACCTACACGCCCCTGAGCGGAGAGAAGTTCGCCAGGAGCCTCATGAGGCCGCTTCCTCCACCCGGCGTATTGAGTCTGATTCAGGCCGGCTATCCCATCGATCTCGTCCTCAGGCTCTGCGTCAATACGGTCAACGGTATCAGGAACCGGTATGGGGGCGCGGGTCGTGCGCACAGCGCCGATCCTGAATTCTATCCCCTGCTGGAGCGCTTGAAGAGAATCCAGGACTCGGGCGCCATAGGGCTGAGGGTACAGAAGACGGACGAGATGGAAGGAGTGGTGATGAGCTTCAGGGGGAAGGTCGATCCCTCGGTGCAGGAGGACATCCTTTTCGTCAGAAAAACACTGGGACTCGACCCTTCTACGGGCGAAATCAGGGTCGCCTACGGCTCGGTGGCGAAAGACGACAAGGAACTCGCCATGCTGACGCGGTCGATTCTCGAGATCATCATCGATCTGGGTTCATATATCGAGGTGCCGTCCGCGCATGCTGAGGAGAAGAGGGTGAACCCGACCATGCCAGAGGAAGTGGTGCAGGGCGTCCCTGTTCCTCCGCTTGTCAGGATCCACAGCTCAACCGATAAACCTGCAGACGCCTTCATCGCCGTTCCCTATCGGAATCACTGGTTCTGGATCGATGACCACGACCTGCGCTCCAAGATGCTCTTTTCATTCATGATGTTCATCTTTTCCCTCACTGAGACAGGAGGGGCCAAAGAGGGTGCCCCGATCATCACCGTCCCGACGGGGTAGGTAATCGTTTTGAGGCGGTGCGGTCATTGTTCAGGAGAACTCGAGTGAAGATCGTGCAGCCTTCAAGGCGGTCAGGCGATGAGAAGAAGTCGTCCGGTCTTATAACCTCTTAGATAAGGAGAAATGGCAATGGTCAGAAGAGTTCGGGGCACCGGTATGTTGTGTATAATAGCATGTTCAATAATCCTTCTTTTTTCGGCGCAGGCGGCGGTGGCTGCCACGAAAGCGGAGATCAACCGCGATGTTGACTCCGCCCTGAAGAAACTCTATAAAAGTACCCCGGCGGCAAAAGAGCTCTCCGGGAGTGCCAAGGGAATCCTTGTCTTCCCCGGCATTGTCAAGGGGGGACTCATCGTCGGCGGACAGTACGGCGAGGGCGCGCTTCGGGTGCAGGGCAAAACAGCGGGTTATTACAGCACCTCGGCGGTCTCCTATGGTCTGCAGGCAGGGGGACAGAAGTTCGGCTATGCGCTTTTTTTTATGACCGACAGCGCGCTCGACTACCTCAGCAAGAGCGATGGATGGGAGATAGGCAGCGGCCCGAGTGTGGTGATTGTGGATACCGGGACCGCCAAATCGCTGACGACAACGACTGCGAAGTCCGATGTCTACGCCTTTTTCTTCAATCAGAAAGGGTTGATGGCGGGCATTGGCCTGCAAGGAACAAAGATCACGA
>DATJWU010000297.1:0-3189 GCA_035501055.1 Thermodesulfovibrionales bacterium | reverse complement strand
ATACCTTTTTTGCTGTGCATTGCATTCCAAATAGTTCTTCCCTAAAAGACTTTCTGATGCTTGCGCAGAAGGACGTGGGCCGCACGTTCACCCGCCAACCTTCAAGCAACTGATCATGATCATTCGCCTTTGCCAGTTTTGGTAACAGATGATTGTTCAAAATTTCAAACAGCAAATTATCAACTTTTGATGCGCCTACGATAATCATAGGCCTCGCGGAGCGTTCTTCAAGCAGATCTTCCGCGAACGCATCAAATATATCGCTGATTGAGGTATTGTGCATTATCGATTCTTAACCAGTGATTAGATAGTTTCTCGATAACAACAGAAAGTTCTTACGTCATCAAGATAATAAATAGAGCTGCCTGACGTAACTACAGCTGCCTGGTCGCGAGCATCTGCCAAGGAACGCCGGCAATCTCTCCCTGGCGTTATATGGGAATTGTGATATCATAAATTAATGCAATCGATCATGCTCTATACGTTGAGCACCTGCAGGGTGTGCAAGGCGACGCGGAAACTGCTCGATGATCTTGCGGTCGCGTACGAATGTGTCGACGTGGACCGCCTCGGCAAAGCCGAGCAGGATGCGATCCTCGAAAAGATGAAACCAACGAATCCCCGCGGTGCCTTTCCTGCGCTCTTCATAGGGGAAACGGTGATCGTGGGCTTCAAGGAAGAAGAGATAAGAAAGGCCCTCGGACTGTGACAGAGGTCGAAAAGCTCTACGAGATGCTGAGGAAGCTCCAGGAACCGAAGGGCTACTTTTTCAACAAAGACAGGGAATTCACAAACGACCTTCTCGAAGGTCTCCTTGTGAACAAGGGGCGTTATGGCTACATGTCCTGCCCCTGCAGACTCGCTTCGGGCGAGTATGAAAAAGACAGGGACATTATCTGCCCCTGCGTGTACCGGACGCCCGACGTGGAGGAATACGGCACCTGTTACTGCCAGCTCTATGTCTCGGCCGCATGGAACGAGGAGAAGATTCCTCACGTCTACGTTCCCGAGCGGCGCCCGCCGGAAAAGCTCCCCTACGGGAAGGCCTGAGGCCCCTGCGCAAGGGTCCCATTACGCCTGCCGCTGCGGATTCCTCAACGATAAGAGTAAGGGTTCCTTAGAGCCGATCTTTTCCGAGTGCGTGATGGACGGTAGGACGTTTGAAGTGTTCCCTGCGGTAATAGGCGATGAGTTCTTTCACGAGATTCTGCGGGTCCGTGTCATAGATTACCTTGGCACCGGTTTTTTTGCATATTATACCAACGATTGTCCTTATCTCGGAGGTGATGCCCCCGGTGCCCTCAAGGACGCCGATCAGTTTTCCTTCGTCATAGGCAATTGAGAATTCTCCCAACGTGCCTGAGCGGCCTCCGGCGATCACGACGATATCGGAGCTTCGTATGTTGACTACCTCTCTGCCCATGAGCCCGCTTCCGGTGAATATAAGGACATCGTGGTACTCGACAGGTGAATGATATTTGTGCACGTGCTCCCATTCGCTGAGACCCGGTGAAATTCCGACCACCAAACCATCTGCGCTGTGCGCTCCTTTTGCCGATTCCAGGGGCAGCCCGGGACAGGCCCCGGTCACCATTATGCAGCCTTCTTCAGCGATGACACGGCCGAGATCAAAGGCGAGCTTCCGGTGCTTCGGGAAAAGTTTTCCTGTTGCGGATCCCATCACCCCGATCTTGAGTTTCATTCTTCTCTCTCCTTTTCAGGATACCTGGAATCGCGTGCTGCCATGTCTTGTCACAAGACATCCGTGACTTTTCGGAAGGTCAAAATTACCGAGATGGAAGATTATCGACGACCAGGGGGGCCCTGCCTTTTCCCGCCCGTCCCACGGCCCGGACGTCCTCCTGTCCGATGAGGACCGCCCCCCTGACCGCTCTGTTTCTTCGCCCCGCCTTTCCCGGCCATGTCCCTCCGCGGCGGCGGACCGCCGACTTTGCGTTCATGCCGGGGAACCCTCCTGAAATCGGTGACGACCATCTCGTCGGTCAGATGCACAACCGGTATCTTCTGCTTGATATACTCTTCGATCTCCGCGAGCGAATCCACATACTCTTCACAGGCCAGACTGATCGCCTTGCCTCCCGCGCCCGCCCGCGCGGTCCTGCCGATGCGGTGCACGTAGTCCTGCGCGTCCTGCGGGAGGTCGTAATTGATCACGTGTGTCACCGCGTCGATATGCAAGCCGCGGCTCGCCACGTCCGTCGCCACAAGGATCGGGAGGGTTCCGCCCTTGAAATGCGCCAGGACTTTCATCCGCTGCTTCTGGGGCAAATCTCCGGTTATGGCGGAGGTGGCAAAGCCGTTGGCATTGAGAAGCCTCTCAAGGCGTTCAGCCGTCGATTTCATATTCGTGAATATGAGATATCGTCCGCCGGATTCCCGTTTCAGGATCCCGAGGAGGACGCCGGCCTTCTCGGTGGTGCTCACATGGTAGAGTTCCTGCTCTATCTGCTCCACGGTAACGGTCTTGGTTTCGACCGAGAACCGTTCTGGCAGGTTCATGTGCTCATAGCAGAGCTCCAGGACTCGATTGGAGAGGGTCGCGGAGAAGAGCATGGACTGGCGTTTGTCGTAGGGAGACATCTGCCTGAGAAGAAAACGGATATCTGCGATGAAGCCCATGTCGAACATGCGGTCCGCTTCATCAATAACAAGGAACTGGGTCTTCCTCAGGCTGTAGACCCTCTGTTTCAGATAGTCGATAAGACGGCCCGGAGTGCCGATGAGCATGTCCACTCCCTTGGAGATCGCCGTACGCTGTTTCTCATAATCGATGCCCCCGTAGACCGGCAGGATGCTGAACCCCGAGGGTCCGCCGAGCACCCTTGCCTCTGCATCGATCTGAACCACGAGTTCACGGGTCGGCGCGATGATGAGCGCCCTCGGGGAGGGCCCTGGTCCCGGCCGCCTCATGGTGAGCATGCGCGAAAAAACAGCGATCAGAAAAGCCGCTGTCTTGCCGGTGCCAGTCTGGGCCTGCGCCGCGATGTCTCTGCCGCGCAGGGCAGAGGGAAGCGTCAGCGCCTGGACGGGTGTGCACTCCGCAAAGCCTGCCGCCCTTATGCCCTCCAGCACAGGAGCAGGAATATCCAGCTCTTCAAACTTCATTGGTAATACTATACCCCATCAGGTCCTCTCAGTAAACAAAAAAGGCAGGCTTCACCGGACTCA
>DATJWU010000296.1:0-4650 GCA_035501055.1 Thermodesulfovibrionales bacterium | reverse complement strand
CTCGGTGATATTCAGAGACCACCGGCTTTCGGACCTCATCGGTTTCACCTATTCCGGCTGGGACCCGAAGGGCGCTGCATCGGACCTGCTCAACAGGCTTCTGCGGATCAGGGCCTCCCTTCCCGGAGGCGGGCCTTTTATCGTACCACTTATTCTGGACGGCGAAAACGCCTGGGAGTACTATCGGAACGACGGGCTGGATTTCTTCAAATACCTCTACGAAGGGCTTTCGAAAGAAGAACGGATCAGAACGACCACGGTATCCGAATTCTTGCACATGAAGCAGCAGAAGAAGAGGCTTGATCGTCTCACCCCGGGCTCCTGGATTTACGCAAACTTCAATGTCTGGATCGGCCACGAGGAAGACAATACGTCATGGGATTACCTCGGTGAGACAAGAGAGTATCTCGAGACCTTCAGCAAGGCGAACCCCGAAGCGCCACTCGACGCGGCCTGGAGGTCCCTGTACGTTGCCGAGGGGAGCGACTGGAACTGGTGGTACGGAGACGACCATTCGACCGAGCTTTCGGAGGAATTCGACGAACTCTACCGTCTCAATCTCATGAAGGTCTACAAAGAGACCGGGGCCGAGATCCCTCCCCATCTCTATGTGCCTGTGCTCAGGGGGGACAGAGCGGTCGTCCCCTCGGGAGAGATCCGCGGCTTCATCAATCCGAAGATCGACGGGACGGTGACGAGTTATTTCGAATGGTACCAGGGCACCCACTTCGATGTCGCGAAGTCCGGCGGAAGCATGCACATGACCGAAGGGGCGATCTCAAAAATCTACTATGGGTTCAATCAGGATACGCTTTTCCTCAGGGTCGATCCGAAGAAGACCTTTAAAGAACTTCCCGAGGAGACGGCGCTTGCGATAGAGCTCATCAGACCCTTCCCTTTCAGGGTAATCGTGCCGCTGAGAAGCGCTGCCGATGCGAAGCTCCTTTCAAAGAGTGACGGCACCTGGAGCGTCGTAAAGGGATCCGTTGAGGCCGAGGTCGGCGAGATCCTTGAGTGCGCCATTCCTTTCAAAGATATCGGCGCAAAAGAGCGGGACGAACTGAATCTCTTTCTCGTCCTCCGCAGAGGGGAAGAGGAAACCGAACGGTGCCCCTGGAGCGGGTATATTGCGATAACGGTTCCGACGGCCGACTTCGAGGCCAGGATGTGGCATTAAGACATTCTTGGTTTTTAGTGCTTCGTTTTGAGTCCCTGCGCACTATCTGGAGGACACCCCGACTCTCAACTGCTCTGGCAAATTTCATCGCCTTTCGTTATCATAATATCTCATCCTTACCGTTTCGCATCAAGGAGGCTTGAGTATGATTCTCGGCGTCAATATAGACCATATCGCCACCCTCAGGGAGGCCCGCGGCGGCTTCGAACCTGACCCTCTCACGGCAGCTCCCCTCGCCCTGCTTGGCGGTGCTGACGGCATTACAGTCCATCTGAGGGAAGACCGCCGCCACATAAAAGACAGGGACCTGGGATTGCTGCGCGAAACGGTTCCCGTGGAACTGAACCTCGAAATGGCCGCTACTGATGAAATGGTGAGGATTGCGCTGGCCGTGAAACCCGATCTGGTTACCTTCGTGCCTGAAAAGCGCCAGGAACTCACCACTGAAGGCGGACTTGCAGTCGTTACTGAGAGGGACAGGCTGTCCGAGGCGATAAAGAAGATCCATGACGCCGCCATCCCGGTGAGTCTCTTCGTTAATCCCGGTCTCATGGACGTTGACATCGCCAGGAATATCGGCGCCGACATGGTCGAGCTCCACACCGGCTATTATGCAAACGCGACGGGCGAAAAGCAGGAGGGAGAACTGCTCAGGATACAGGATGCCCTCAAGGTCGCAGATCAGATCGGACTGAAGGTCAATGCAGGGCATGGCCTCAACTATTATAATGTGCAGAGGATTTCCTGCCTCGGACACGTGAGGGGACTCTATATCGGCCACAGCATCATTTCCCGCGCGGTCCTCGTCGGTCTTGAACGGGCGGTCAGGGAAATGAAAGAGCTCATCACACAGCCTTCAGCGGTCAACTGATCGCTGAAGGCTTTTCATGATCCACGGCATCGGCATCGACATCGTAAGAAATGAACGAATAAAGAAGGCGGTTGAGGCATGGGGAAGGAGATTCCTCATCCGCATATTCACCGAAAGCGAAATAGCCTACTGCTCCCGGAGAAAAGATCCTTACCCTTCCTTCGCCGCACGGTTTGCCGCAAAGGAGGCCTTCGTGAAAGCAATGGGGGGACGGACATCCGTGCGATGGACCGATATCGAGATTTCGAATAACCGCTTGGGCAAGCCGACCATACACGCCCACAATGAACTCGGGCGCCTTCTTGCGGGACATTCACTGCACCGGGTCCACGTAAGCATAAGCCATGAAAAAGAATACTCAGTCGCCTGTGTCGTAATCGAAAGGACCATGGAGAGACCGGAGACAGGCGCTGCGGAGTAACAAAGCCCTTTGCCCTAGGCTCTTTGCACTATGCTCTTTGCACTTTGCTCGCCGAACCTTTCCATCGCTTCCTTTGCGGCGAGCGTCTCTGCCTCTTTTTTGCTCCTCCCGACGCCCCTTCCGGATTGCGTTCCCCCGATGAAGACCTCTACCGTGAACATCCTGAGGTGTTCATCTCCTTCCTGGCCAACCACCCGGTATTCCGGCAGTACCCCGAAGAGCGTCTGGCTTCTTTCCTGAAGCTCTGTTTTATAATCGAGATATTCGCCCGAGGCAATCGAGGAAGTGATCCTGTCCTTGAAGAGACTCAGGATCACCCGCCGGGCGCTCTCGTATCCTCCATCGAGATAAATCGTCCCGAAGACTGCTTCGAGGGCATCAGCAAGGATTGATTTCTTGCGTCTCCCGCCCGTGTCTTCCTCACCTCTTCCGAGTCTTATATAGTGTCCGAGGGACAGCTCTGCGGCGATCTCGGACAAAAGGGAGCCCCTCACGAGGTAAGACTTGATCTTCGACATCAGCGATTCGCTGTATTCCATCTCAAGCGTGAAAATATGTTCGACGATTACGAGGGCAAGCACCGAATCGCCGAGGAACTCAAGCCTCTCATTATACTTCGGCGCCTTTCGGGGATGTTCGTGGTGAAAGGATTTGTGTGTCAGGGCCTCCGCGAGGAGTTCCCTGTTTCTGAAGGAGTAGCCTAAATCCTTCTCAAGCTTCTCTAAATTTTCTGAACAGGAGACATGCATTTGTCCCGCCGAAACCGAAGGAATTCGAAAGCGCACACCCGACCGACCTCTCCCTCGCCGCGCCGGCGACATAGTCCAGGTCGCACCCCGCATCGGGGTGCTCCAGATTGATGGTGGGAGGAACGGCGTCGTGGATGATACTGAGCACGCTGATGACCGATTCGACACCTCCTGCCGCTCCAAGGAGATGCCCTGTCATCGATTTGGTGGAGCTGACGCAGAGTTTGTAGGCGTGGTTCCCGAATACCTTCTTTATCGCCGCAGTTTCGAGCTCGTCGCCGTACTTTGTCGAAGTCCCGTGGGCATTGATATAGTCGACGACCTCGGGCCCGACGTGTGCGTCTTTCAACGCCAGGGTCATGCATTTCGCTGCGCCCTCACCGCCCGGGGCAGGAGAGGTAATATGGTAGGCGTCGCTTGTCATGCCGTACCCGGCGATCTCCGCGTAGATCCGTGCATTCCTTCCCTTCGCATGGTCCAGGCTCTCGAGGATGAGCACCCCCGCTCCCTCGCCCATCACAAAGCCGTCCCTTTCTGCGTCAAAGGGTCTGCTCGCGCGCTCCGGCTCGTTGTTCCGCGTCGACAGGGCCTTCATCACCGCAAAGCCGCCGACCGCCATGGGGGTAATGCAGGATTCGGTACCGCCGGCGATCATCGCGTCCGCATCGCCGCGCTGAATGATTCTGAACGCGTCTCCTATCGCATGGCTGCCTGTTGCGCAGGCCGTCGACACCGCGCTGTTCGGACCTTTCGCGCCGAATTTTATCGATACCTGTCCTGACGCGAGGTTTATAATGAGCATGGGGATAAAAAACGGCGTTATCCTGCGGTAACCCTTTTCGAGGTACACCTTATGATAGTGCTCGATTGCCGGGAGCCCTCCCATGCCGGAGCCTATGATCACCCCGACCCTCTCGGCATTGTCCTCCGTCACCTTCAGGCCCGCTTCCTCCATGGCCATGGAGGAAGCCGCCACCGCAAAGTGAATAAAGCGGTCCATCTTCTTGATCTCTTTGGCCTCGATGTAAAGGGCGGGATCGAAGTCCTTTACCTCGCCCGCAATATGCACCGGCAAATCCGAGGAATCGAAGGTCTTGATAATGCCGATCCCTGACCTCCCCTCGAGGAGGGCCTTCCACGAAGACCGTACCCCTATTCCCACAGGGGTTACGAGTCCCGTTCCTGTTACAACGACCCGGCGAGTGTCCATTATCCCTGTTTGTTCTTGATATACTCTATTGCGTCTTTGACCTTGGTGATTTTCTCCGCGTCTTCGTCGGGTATCTCGATATTGAAGGCCTCCTCAAAGGCCATCACAAGCTCTACGGTATCGAGAGAGTCCGCGCCGAGGTCCTCAACAAAAGACGCCTCGGCAGTAACCTCAGTCGGATTTACCCCGAGCTGTTTTGCGATAATCTCTTTCACTTTTTCT
>DATJWU010000295.1:0-2288 GCA_035501055.1 Thermodesulfovibrionales bacterium | reverse complement strand
GAAGTGCTCTGCATCAAAGAAGACCTTCTCTGCATGCCGTTTCAGGAACGCCACCGAGTCATGGATGATATCGAGATTCTCTTCAAGCGGCACCTTCAGCGCCTCTTTCACGTGGAAATCCCATGTCTTGCCGAATATCGTGACGACCGGCGTGGCCGCCTCTACCAGGGACCTGAGCGTCTCATCCCTCCCGGGCTTTTTCCTCGGCCTGCGGGTGCTCCCGAAGGCGACGACCTGCGTGTGTTTCAGCTTCAGCTTGCCGACCTTCGCGAAATAGTCGGCGTCCTTCGGGTTCGATCCCGGCCATCCCCCTTCGACGTAATGGACCCCCATTTCGTCGAGTTTCTCGGTAATGCGGAGCTTGTCCTCAACCGAGAACGAGACCTCTTCCGCCTGGGAACCGTCCCGCAGCGTCGTATCGTAGATTTCTATCCTGCGCATCCTGTTTCCGGCCCGCCCCATGTTATTTCCGGCCGGCCTCCTCAAGACCGAAGGCGTCGTGGAGTACCCTGACCGCAAGTTCGGTGTACTTCGTCTCGATGATACATGAGACCTTGACCTCGGAGGTGCTTATCATCATGATGTTCACCCCGTGCTTTGCGAGGGTCTCGAACATCTTCGCCGCCACGCCGGAATGGGTCCTCATGCCGACGCCCACGACCGAAATCTTCGAGATATCGTCCCTCTGGGTGACGCCCTTGGCCCCGAGTTCCTTCGCGATCTTCTCGGCGAGTGTGAGGGTCTTCCTGCTGTCGGTCTTCGGCACCGTAAAGGAGATATCGGTGGCATTGACGTCGCTGCCTACATTCTGGACGATCATGTCCACCACGATATTCGCATCCGCAATGCCCTTAAAGAGTGTGGCGGCGATTCCGGGTCTGTCGGGCACACCGGCCACCGTGACCTTGGCCTGATTCTTGTCGTAGGCAACTCCCGAAACCACAACCTCTTCCATATCCTTGTCCTCCTTGGTAACCAGTGTGCCCGGATTGTCATTGAAACTCGACCTCACCACCACAGGCACTTCGTATTTCATCGCGAATTCCACGGACCGTGTCTGGAGCACCTTTGCGCCGAGGCTCGCGAGTTCGAGCATTTCCTCATAGGAGATCTTTTCGAGCTTTCTCGCCCCGGGGACGATGTTCGGGTCGGTAGTGTAAACGCCGTCCACATCCGTATAGATTTCGCAAAGGTCGGCCTTCAGCGCAGCCGCAACCGCGACTGCCGAGAGGTCCGAACCGCCCCTGCCGAGCGTCGTGACGTCCTCGTCCTCCGTGATGCCCTGAAAACCGGCGATCACAATGACATAACCGTCTTCAAGGGCTTTCTTCGCCCGGTCGCAGCTGATCTTTTCTATCCGCGCCTTCGTATGCACCGCGTCGGTAATGATTCCCATCTGCCGTCCGGTGAAGGCCACCGCCTTCTGTCCCCGCTCTTCGAGCGCCATCGCGGTCAGCGCGCTGGTGATCCTCTCTCCCGAAGAGAGAAGCAGGTCCATCTCCCGCTCCTTTGGATTGGACGAGATCTGGTTGGCGAGGCTGATGAGCTTGTCCGTCTCGCCCGCCATGGCAGAGACGACCACCACGACCCCATGCCCTTCCCGTGCGGTTCTTGCCACGCGCTCCGCCACTGCCTTGATCCTCTCGACATTGGCAACAGAAGTCCCGCCGTATTTCTGCACGATAAGCATTAACCCAAAACCTCCTCTGCAATCCCGGCAGTCATCAACATTTTTCTCTTTTTTCCCTGGGCTTCACTTAAATCAGAGTAATTACTATAACATGGAAAAGCCTGTGATCTCAAATGATTTCCTGCCGCACAACAGCCTCTTTCGGCAAGAAGAATCCCCCTTCCATAATCTTCTTGCTTAGCGGTACCGATTGGGTATAAAATTTTGTGGTTTCGCAAAAGGATAGGATATCGTGAGCATACTGAACAAACTTGAAAGAACCCTCAGCCGTTTTGCCATAAGGGAACTGATCCTGTATATTGTAGGACTGAACGGGCTCATCTATCTGCTTTCCTATGCGTATCCCCAGAGCAACCTTATAGGCAAACTGGCTCTCGATCCTTCCATGATTATGCATGGCGAGGTCTGGAGGCTCTTCACCTATATCTTTATCCCGCCGTCGACCTCTGTTCTCTGGATCTTCTTCATCCTCTATTTTTATTACATCGTGGGCACCGGGCTGGAACACGAATGGGGGAGTTTCAGGTTCAACCTCTACTATTTCACGGGAATGCTCGCGACCACTCTTGCAGCCTTCATCGTCGGACAGGGTGCCACG
>DATJWU010000294.1:0-3739 GCA_035501055.1 Thermodesulfovibrionales bacterium | reverse complement strand
CCTCCTTTGCGCGGTCCATTCCCCCAAAGAAGACCGAATTTCCTTGACTTTGCCGGGGGTGTACTTTATAATGCCATAAAATAATTTAATGACATGGAAGACCACAAATTAAAGGTATTCTGTACCGTCGCAGAAACGAAGAGCTTCTCCAAGGCTTCTGAGATCATCCACCTTACCCAGCCGGCAGTCAGCCTGCAGATTCAGGCCCTTGAAGAGCTTTATGAGACGAAGATCTTCGACCGGTCGTCGAACACGGTAGTCCTCACGCCGGCGGGGGAGATCCTTTACCGGTACGCGAAGGAGATTCTTTCCCTCTATGCTGCTGCGGCAAAGGACATCGGTGAACTGACCGGGCTCGTAAAAGGCAGTATAAGCGTCGGCGCGAGTACCACGATCGGCAACCATGTGTTGCCGTCTGTTATTGCGGACTTCAAGAAAACCCATCCGAAAATAAAGGTCCATCTTCTCGTCGGGAACACGAAGCGGATCATCGAACTCCTGAATTCGGGCAATGTGGATGTAGGCCTCGCCGAAGGGGACGTGACAAAACAGAAGTTGATCGTCGAGCGGCTGATCCAGGATGAACTGGCGGTGATCGTGTCCTCGCTTCACCCTTGGGCGAAGAAAAAGGAAGTATCGATATTCGATGTCGCGAAAGAGCCCTTTATTCTCAGGGAAGAGGGTTCGGGGACGCGACAGATCATCGAAAAATACCTCAGCAAGCACGGCATAAGCACCCACGACATGAAGGTGTCGATGGTGCTCGGGAGCACCCAGGCGATCAAGGAGGCTGTCGAGTGCGGCGTCGGCATCTCGATCGTGTCCCGCTGGGCGGCAAGGAAGGAGAACAAGTACGGGAGCCTCAAACTCCTCAGCCTCAAGGAAGAGAAATTTCTCAGGGATTTCTCCCTGATTTTTCACAAGAATGCCATCGCCTCCCACGCGGTGGACGA
The DNA here is from genome assembly GCA_035501055.1 of Thermodesulfovibrionales bacterium. Taxonomy (GTDB): domain Bacteria; phylum Nitrospirota; class Thermodesulfovibrionia; order Thermodesulfovibrionales; family UBA9159; genus DATJWU01. Next base: position 2,786 of record DATJWU010000294.1, on the reverse strand, counting down.
GTTCCTCACCTACCTCAAGAGTTACCCCTTCGACAAACTGATTTCGTAACCCTCTTCCGGTATTCCCGGGTTCCGGACCTACTGCACGAAGAGGCTGAGTCCCTTGCAGATAAGCCAGGCGAGCACAGAGCAGGCCGGGAGGGTAAGAAGCCAGGCCAGGACAATGTTTCCCCCGATCCCCCAGCGCACCGCCGAGAGCCTCTTGGAGGCGCCCACTCCCATAATGGTGGATGAGATGACGTGGGTCGTCGAGATCGGCAAACCTATGCGGGATGCGACTTCAATGATCGTTGCCGCTGCGGTTTCCGCGGCAAAACCGTGGATAGGCCTGAGATGGACAAGGCGCATCCCGAGGGTTTTTATGATCCTCCATCCGCCCACTGCGGTCCCGAGCGCCATCGCGGTCGCGCAGAGCAGGATTACCCAATAAGGGACATGAAAATCGGGGAGGTGGTAGTAGCTTACGAGTGCCATGGTGATGATGCCCATGGTTTTCTGGGCATCGTTGTTGCCGTGGCTGAAGGCCATGTAGGCCGCAGAGACGATCTGGAGCCTGCCGAACAGGGTGCTCACCAGCGAAGGCGTCGACCTCCGGAAAAGCCAGACAAGAAAGACCATGACGAGAAAGCCGAGAAGAATCCCGAGGAAGGGTGAAAGGATGAGGCCGGCGAGGACCTTATACACCCCCTTCTGGATGATGACCCTTGTGCCTGCAGTGGCGATCGCGGCTCCTACAAGACTCGAAAGTACCGCATGGCTCGAGGAGGTGGGGAGTCCGAAGTACCACGTGATCATATCCCATATGATCGCAGAGGCAAGGGCGGAAACGACCGTTACCTGTGTCACTGATGAAGCTTCCACAAGACCCGCCCCCACGGTCTTCGCGACCGCGGTCCCTGCAAGCGCTCCGACCATATTCAGGATCGCCGCCATAAGTACCGCAACCCGCGGCGTCAGGACCCGCGTGGATACCGACGTGGCGATGGCGTTTGCCGTATCGTGAAAGCCGTTGATGAAGTCGAAGACAGTGGCGAGGACGATTACCGTGACAAGCAGAAAATAGGTATCATGCATTTTTGAGAACGATGCCTTCCAGGACATTCGCGACATCTTCGCACCTGTCCGAGGCATTTTCAAGGTGCTCGTAGACCTCTTTCCACTTGATGATCATGAGAGGGTCCTTCATGTCTTCAAAAAGCCTGCCGAGAGCGTCTCTGAATACCCTGTCGATCCTGTTTTCGAGCCTGTTGATCTCGATACAATGCTCCTGCACGTGCGAATAGTTCTTGTTTCTTAATTCCCTGATCGTTTTCTCGAGTACCTCGGTTGTCTGGCGGAGGTCTTTTGCAATTTCGATAGCCTCGGGCGTCGGCGACGTTATTTTGAACACCACCATCCTATCCACCCCTCCCCAGATAAGGTCGAGGATGTCGTCCATGCTCGAGGCGAGGGCGTGTATGTCCTCCCGGTCGATCGGCGTGAGAAAGGTCTTGTTGAGTTTCCTCATGATATCGTGGGTGAGCATGTCCCCGTCCTGCTCGATCTCATAGATCTCCTTTGCCCGTGCCTCGAGCTCATTGAAGTTCTCCATGAGTCCGACGAGCGCGGAGGTGGCCTTCGTGAGGTTTGTTGCGGCCTTATCGAAGATCTCGAAAAAATCTATCTCTTTAGGAAAGAGTCTCATCCGGATGTTTACGATATATCAAACAGGGAGGAATGTCAAATACAATGGATATCCGTTCCGTCGCCTCTATCAGCACCTTGATGGGGTTCACGCTCCCTCCGGACGGTTTAATGGTATAATTTCCGCGTATGTTTGTCTACCTGAACGACCGCCTTGTCCCGAGGGACGAGGCAGTGGTCTCGGTGTTCGACCACGGGTTCCTTTACGGCGACGGGATTTACGAAACCGTACGGGCCTATGACGGCGTGGTATTCATGCTCGATGAGCACCTGGTGCGGCTTTTCCGGTCCGCTTCTCTGATCGGGCTTGCGATGCCGAAAGACATCGATCAGATCAAGACCGCCCTCTACGAAACCCTTCGGGCCAACTCTCTCACGAACGCCTACGTGAGGCTGACGCTTTCGAGGGGGTATGGACCGATAGGACTCGACCCCGATCTCTGCAAAGCCCCGACCTTTGTGATCATTGCCGAGCAATTACGGGAGTATCCCGGGAGTTTTTATGAGGAGGGGATAAAGGTGATCGTGGCCGGGACGAAGAGGAATCTCCGGGAAGCCCTGAACCCGCAGATAAAGTCGCTGAATTTCCTCAACAACATCCTGGCGAAGATCGAGGCGAGGGAAAAAGATGCCTATGAGGCGATCATGCTGAATGTGTCTGACCACATCACTGAAGGGACCATCACCAATGTTTTCTTCTCCTGTGAGGGGGCACTGTGTACGCCATCTGTAGGGTGCGGCATACTCGACGGCATCACGAGGAAAATAATCCTCGACCTGGCGGTGAGGGACGGACTGAAGGTGGAGGAAGGCGAGTTTACACGAGACGATCTCTACGCGGCCGGGGAGGTTTTTCTTACCAATACGACGATGGAGGCGATGCCGGTCTCCCGTATTGACGGGGTGATGTACCGTGTCGGAGAAATGGGGAAAATCCTGCGCAGGGCATACCGGGAGGAAGTTGCGGCATACGTGGCGAACGTAAAGGCTGCGGGTCCTTCGCTGTGGGGATATGAGTAAGAACAGGGAGAAGCGCAGAGGGGCGAAAGTTACTTGGATATTGCGAGGTGAAAACGGATGTGTTAGATGCAGTCACGCTTTAA
>DATJWU010000293.1:0-5110 GCA_035501055.1 Thermodesulfovibrionales bacterium | reverse complement strand
AGGACCGATGCAGACGGCCTCGTCCGCAAGCCTGACGTGCATGGACTCTTTCTCTATGTCCGAGTAGACCGCAACGGTCCTTATGCCGAGTTCACGGCAGGTCCTTATGATGCGTACGGCGATCTCGCCTCTGTTCGCAATGAGAATCTTCTTAAATAGTTTCATGGTTCATCCTGTCTCTGCCACGGAATGCCCGGCCGCAGAGGCACCGGGACACGGCATGCATCACTAGAGAATTCTTGCACTGACGATCATGGGGCACTCATAAGGTCCGGTCTTCTTTCCAGAACTGTACATCCGCATAGCCTGCACGCTTTCTGCCTGGAAAGGACCTCCCCTGTCTCCGCGGGGCAGGCTTCCTTTCCTGTCTCGATCATGCCGGCTCGATCAGGAAAAGGGGCTCCCCGTATTCCACGGGTTGCCCGTTTTCGACGAGGATCTTCGACACGATACCGTCTCCGTCGCTCTCTATCTCGTTCATCAGTTTCATCGCCTCTATGATGCAAAGTACCTGCCCCTTTTTGATCCTTCCGCCGACCTCGACAAAGGGAGCGGTCTCGGGAGAAGGCGAGCGATAGAACGTGCCGACGATGGGCGAGGTGATTGTGACGAGTCTCTGGACGTCTTCGACATCCTCTTTCGGTCTCTCTGCGACCGTCGGGACCTTCGCCGCAACCTCAAGGGGGGAAAGCAGCGTCTGTCTTCTGATCCTGACCTTCGTACCGTCTTTCTCGACCTGGAGTTCGACGATGTCCGTCTCTTTCAGAAGCGATATCAGTCCTTTCAGGTCTTCGAGCTCCATTACTTTACCCTTTCGATGTATTCAGACGTTCGCGTATCGATCTTTAACACGTCTCCTTCGTTGATGTGGAAGGGGACCTTCACCACCGCACCTGTTTCAAGGGTTGCCGGTTTGCTGCCCCCCGACGCTGTATCGCCTTTATACCCGGGATCGGTCCTGGCGACGGCAAGCTCCACAAAGGTCGGCAGTTCTACCGTCAGCGGCTTGCCCCTGTAGTTCAGCACCTTGACGGTCATATTCTCTTTCAAAAATTTCTTCACATCGCCGAGCTGTGCCTCCGTGAACGGTATCTGCTCATAGCTCTCGGTGTCCATGAAAAAGTGCATCTCTCCCTCGGCATAGAGGTATTGCATCTCCCTCTCATCGAGCTGGGGGGTCTCAAACTTCTCTCCCGATCTGAACGTATCTTCCAGCACGCTCCCGGTCCTCAGACTCTTCATCTTCGTCCTTATGATCGCGCCACCCCTCCCCATCTTGACGTGCTGGAAATCGACAATCTCGACGGGCTCTCCCTTGTATTCTATCTTCCCGCCCTTCCTGAATTCATTTGTTGATACCACTTCCGACCTCCTCTTTAGAAACAATTACCATAGCCAAGTGAAAAATGCAACAATCACCTGAAAAGAAAACACCGAACGTCCGGCCGCTCTTCTCATCCGTTTTCCTTCCTACGCTCTACACGATTTCAAGGTCCTTCGGCAACGTGGTCATGACCTCGGCCTTTCCGGACCGCACAAGGACCATATCCTCTATCCTCGCTCCCCCGAGCCCCGGGATATAGACCCCGGGTTCGATGGTAAAGACCATGTTTTCGTCTATTTTGTCCTTCGCTGCCCACGATATCCTGGGCATCTCATGCACCTCGAGACCGACACCGTGGCCGGTCCCGTGGCCGAAGTAGTCGCCGTAGCCCGCCTTCCTGATGGTCTCACGGGCTACGCCGTCGACAGCCCTCGCCTGCATGCCTGCCCTCACCGCCGCAATGGCCTTCCTGTTCGCGGCAAGGACGGCCCCGTAAAGCCGCCTCTGTTTCGCGGGGTCCCCGCCACCGAGGAGAAAAGTCCTCGTCATGTCTGAGCAGTAGCCGTCCGCTTCACCTCCCCAATCCACGACCACGAGGTCGCCGGGGGAAAGTTTCATGTCCGAGGTCTTTGCGTGGGGCATCGCGGCATTGTTTCCGGACGCCACTATTATATCAAAAGGGGTATGATTGCATCCTCTTTTTTTTAGCCGCTCCTCGAGCATGAGGGCTATGGTCTTCTCTCTCGTCCCCTTTCGTATGTAGGGCTTCACATCAAGAAGGGCCGCTTCCGCGCGTGCTACCGCCCTTCCAATCAGCGCAATCTCGCCGTCGTCTTTCACGGTCCTCAGCCCTTCGACCACGCCCCTGAGCGGTTTCAGCCTCCGGTGAATCTTCGAAAGGGCCTCAAAGAAATCGTATGATACTGACGACTCGATCCCGAGCGTTCCGGTCCCCCCTGCCTTGAGCAACTCCTTGATGACCTTCGGTCTGTTCCCCTTTTCGATGACGACTTCCCAGTCGATCCCCTGTTCGAGTGACGCGCGGCCGGCGAACATCCGTGCCGCCTCCTCCTGGTATCTGAAATCGGTCACAAAAACGTTCCTGCCGGCAGTGAGGAAAAGAAACCCCGACGTGCCCAGGAAGCCGCAGAGGTATCTGACATTCACAAGATTTGTGACGAGAAATCCATCCACCCTTCTCCTCAGCATGGATTCCCGCAACCGCGCAAGGCGTGACGAATAGAAATTGGTGATGGCCTACCTCTGAGACAGGATTTTTTTCGCAGCCCTGAGCGCGAGGCTGTAACTCTCTGCCCCGAAACCGCTGATCTGTCCCAGCGATACTTCCGCGATATACGACTTCTTCCTGAATTCCTCTCTCCGGTGAATATTCGAAAGGTGGACTTCTATGCACGGCGTGCCCACCGAAGAGAGTGCGTCCCGGATCGCTATGCTTGTATGGGTGTAGGCGGCTGCGTTTATGATCAGGAGGTCGCAGTCGCCTCCCTGTATCGCGTCGACGATCCCCCCTTCGCTGTTCGATTGCACGATGGACAGTTCGATTCCCAGTTCAGCAGCCTCGGTGCGGAGTTTGTCGTTTATCTCCGAAAGCGTGAGTCGTCCGTAAATGTCGGGCTCTCTCTTCCCGAGCAGGTTCAGGTTCGGGCCATGGATAATGAGGACTCTCATCTCACGGACACCGCCTTCAGAACTCACCGGAGATGCGGGGGACTGTGGTCTTCAGGACGTATCTGCCTTTTCCGTAATTGCCCTCGGGGTGAATGACAAGGGCGAGATAATACTCGGGGGTTATCCTGCGCATGATAATGCCGCAACGGTCGGAGATGATCGAGAATTCGTCAGCGTTTCCGAGGCCGAGGTTCTGCGCGGCGAGGTTGATGTCCCTGATCATTGCCGAAGATTCGGCGCCGAGGTCTTCAAGGCTCAGCAGTTTCAGTACGGCATATTCTTCAACGATCATGCCGTCAGCGCTGATGATCATCGCCGATGCGGCGCCGTCGACCTTTTCAACAACCTCCTTCAGCGCACCTGCAAAGCTCATTTCTCCTCGCTTCGAGAACAGGATTACCTGACCGGACCCTCGGGGAGGTCATCAGGCAGGTCACATGATTTGTCATTCCGGCAGGGCGTGCCGGCGGCATCACCGGCCGGGGACATCAGCCCCTGCCGAATCTCCTCCGTATGCCTCCGAGAAGGTCGCCGAGTTTTGCGACCACGACTTCATCACCCCGGCCGATCATCTTGAGAAATGCCTTGAGCTCAGAAATTCTCTGGAGCACGTGCATGTTCTCGGGGGATTCGCGCAGGATCGTCCTGTAGACCTCGAGAGCCTTCGCATAGTCGCCCCGGGCGATAGAGGTGTCAGCCTCGGAAAAATCGATCAAGGGAGATCGCGTCTGCACGTCATCTTCTCTGCTCATCTCCCTGGTAACGTCTTCAAAGGCCTCTTGACTCCTGACCGGAGGAGGTTCAGGGGAAACGTCTTCAGTCGTCTCCGCGAGTGGAACAGCCGCAACGTCCTCGGAAAAGGATCTGGTGAACTCTTCAAAGTCATCCTCTACGTCCTCACCGTCGAGAGGAAAAGCTTCCTCATGAGCGCTCTCTTCCCTCTCGGCGATATCGGCGATTTCATCAACCGCGCTGTCCCGGGGAAGTCCCTCGTCCATGAGGTCTTCCGCCTCGTCCTGCAAGGGGACCGCCTCTTCAACCGTGGACACCGCTTCTGTTTCGGGTGCAAAGGACTCCTCCGGCTCCTGATGAGCGCCGAAACCGCTCAGGCTGTCGATGCATGCCTTTGCGTCCTCATCGAGCGGGTTCAGCATGAGGACAGTCCTGTATGAGGAAAGTGCCCTGTCGGTTTCCTCCCTCTCCCTGTATATTTCGGCAAGTTTCTTGTGTGCGAAGAGGTTGTCAGGGACCACGCTCACGACTTTCTCGAATTCGGCCTGCGCCTCGGGCAGCATTTCCTTTTCGAGGTATATCCTGCCCATGGCAACCCGCGCGCTCGTGTAGGCGGGGTGCTGCTCGAGTCCGCTCAGGAGGACCGTGATCGCTTCGTCGAGTTTCCCTGCCTTCCGGTACTCTTCAGCGAGGGGAAGGAAAAGGCGCGAGGCCGGGTCCTTCTCAACCTTCTGCCGGAGTTTTTCGAGTTCGTCATCAGCCATGGTAGTATATTTTTTTCCAAATGTCAGGAAAAGTCAAGGAATAAATGCGCCACTCTGTCGAGCAGGGCTTCTGCCGCTCCGTCCTTTGTCGTCAGGGGCACGGAAATACTCTCGTTCCCCCCGAGTATCGTAATCTCGTTCGTATCCACGTCAAAGCCGGAGCCCGGGGAGAGCACATCATTGAATACCATAATATCCACTCCTTTTTCGATCCCCTTCCTCCTGGCCCTTTCGATGTCCGGACCGGTCTCCGCTGAAAAACCGACGAGAATAGGCTTTTCGTGCATCGCGCCGATTTCGGAAAGGATGTCGGGGGTCTTCACGAGTTCAAGGGTCAGGGCGTCGCACTTTTCGATCTTTTGCTCCCCTCTGGCCGCAGGTGAAAAATCAGCCACCGCAGCGGTCATCACAAGGACATCACATTCGAGGGAGCGGAATACCGCCTCTCTCATCTCGGCAGCAGTCTCGACGGTAATGACTTCTGCATTCGGAGGAGGGCCTAAGTTCGTCGGACCGGTAATCAGCGTCACGGCAGCCCCCCGTCTCATCGCAGCCCGGGCGACCGCGAAGCCCATTTTGCCTGATGACCGGTTCGAAATAA
>DATJWU010000292.1:0-11104 GCA_035501055.1 Thermodesulfovibrionales bacterium | reverse complement strand
AGAGCAGACAGAAAGTGCTCACCGAAGAGGAGGTGAAGACCCTTGCCGACGGCCGGATCATGACCGCCGACGCCGCCCTCGGAGCGAGGCTGATAGACCAGGTGGCGTATCTGGATGAGACGATCGAGGTGATGAAAAAGGAGCTCCATACCGGGAATGCGAGGGTGGTCGCCTATGTCCGTCCCAGGACCTTCACGTCGAACATATATTCGGGCTATCCCGAAATGTCGTTGCAGGGTCCGCAGGTGATAAACCTGATCTCGATCAATGCAGAGGACCTCGCATTCTTTTCCGGTGTGCAGTTCATGTATCTCTGGAACCCTTAGGGTATTGGGAACCAGGGACTGGTTTGGGTCAAGAATGCCCGGCAGCCGAATCCGGGCAGGTCAAAAAGGAGGAGGAAAGTCATGGCAGATCAGGATGGAAAAGCGATCGCGCAGGGAGTGCGCGCCAACGCGGCCGGATTCAGGAAGGCCTGTGAGGTGCTTGACGAGGAGAGTTCGTCCCGGGCGCCTGAGGGGCGGTGGTCGCCGAAGCAGATCATCTCTCATCTCTGCGGTCCTGAAGGGAAAGGTCTTTTGCCGTCGCTGAAGGCGTTCCTTGAAAAGGATACGCCGGAGCTGGATATCAAGCCCGAAGACCCGCACTGGTCAGGGAAGCGGAGCGGCATGAGCCTCGCCGAACTCCTTGCCGAATTCGACAGGGAATATGAGCGCATTGCGGCCTTTGTCGAGGGTCTCTCAGAAAAAGAGCTTTTGCGGAAGGCCCACATCCCTATGCTCAAAGACTCGCCTATCGGAGAGTATCCGACACTTGCCCAGTGGGCTGTCGGACTTTCCCAGTTTCACATGGGCTTTCACACCGATCATATGCGCGAGATCGAGCAGGCCCTCGGTCTTCCCAAGGGAAAAACCGCCTGAGTCGTTTCGCGAGCCGAAGAGCCGGTGAAGGCCGGCAGCACTACACGAGAGGGAGGAAAATAGTCGTGAAAAAAATCGTCTTTGTGCTGAGCATCCTCTGCCTGTCTCTTCTGAATGCCGGCTCCGTCCTTGCACAGGAGGCCGATGCCGGAGGGGCAAAGGACCATCCGCTCTTCAACCGCATGCCGGGGTATTTCATTCAGCGCTACGATGAGAAGGAATTCGCCGCTCACACTTTCCGCGACAGCAGCCTCAACGAATTGAATGTGGAAGGGCACCTCTATGAGATCCGCTACGCCCTCAAGTCAGGGGCGAAGGAGCCCAGCCGCACCCAGGTCCTCCGCAATTACGAAAACGCGATCAAGAAGATCGGCGGGACTGTGCTCAAGAGCGACTGGGACGGCAGCTCCTACATGAAGGTGGCGAAAGACGGGAAGGAGATATGGGCGCATGTCGATGCCTACATCACCTCCGAGTTCACCCTCTTTATTGTCGAAAAAGGGGCGATGGCACAGGACATTGTCGCGAACGCCGAGGTCTTCGCCCAGGACATCAAGACCACGGGCCATGCCGCGGTGTACGGGATCTACTTCGACACCGGCAAATCGGTGGTCAAGCCTGAGTCGGATGCAGCCCTCGCCGAGATCGCAAGGCTGCTGAAGGGCAATGGAGGCCTGAAGGTGAATGTCGTCGGCCACACCGATAACGTCGGAGGGATAGAGTCCAACATGAAGCTTTCCCAGGCGCGCGCCGACGCGGTGATCCAGGCCCTGACGGCGAAGCACGGGATCGCGGCCGGCCGTCTGAAGTCCTATGGCGTCGGGCCCCTCGCCCCTGTGGCGTCGAACGACAGTGAAGAGGGGAGAGCGAAGAACCGCCGCGTGGAGTTGGTGAAGCAGTGAGGGGCAGGTTTCAGGCAGTGCTGCGGGAGGTGTCCGGATCGAAAGCAAGATCAAGGGATATTGGCCGGCCCGCAGATGCGGACCGTAAGCCTTGACCTGAAACGCAGAGTAATAGGAAAGACTTCACAGGACTTGCCGAAGAGAGCTATTATCTTGCGGAGAGACGGATGCCTCCCGCAACAGGCGTGAATTGTGCGGGTGGAAAACCGGTAAAGAAGGGCGGCCTCAGGGCATAAGGAGTCTGAAGAGCTTCATCAGGTTCAGTCTCCACCCCTTTATGGGCCAATCGAGTTCATGCTTGTCGCAGATTGAGTCGAGGTTGTTCAGGCTCATCACCTCTGCTCTTATCGAGTCGTCGACCCTGCCCGCAGCGTCTATCCTGTCGATGAGCTTCACTGAGCGCACGATGTGGTCTTTGATCATTTCGGCCCTTGCGGTGCTGATCACCCGGTGTTTCGCCTTCATGTCGAGGAGCCTCAGTGCGCCGTCATAGGTGGCCTTCACGATATCGTCCCTCGTCATCCAGTCGGTTTCGTAGTTCAGCGTATACTTCCAGCTCGGCATGAGCATCGCCTGCCGGTGTTCCCTGAGGGTCTTGTAGAAGAGCCTGTAGCCGAATCTCTCCGGGTCCTCGAAGATGCTGCTGCCGGGATCGACGAAGGGCGCGAGGGGGGCGATCATGGGGAGGAGTTTGCCGCTTTCACCGAACCTCTCGAGGAGTTCGCCGCAATAATCGACGGTCTCCATGACCGACGCATAATTCTGGCGGGGCAGGCCGACCATGAAAAAGAGATCGATCCTTCTGCACCCCACCGCGATGAGTTTCTCGATCATCGCTTCGAAGTCCGCATTGGCGTAGTGTTTTCCGAAGGCGCTCCTGACGTTCGGGTCATGCGATTCAGGGGAGAGTTCGACGTTGAAATGGGGGAGCGACCTTGCCACTTCTTCTATAAATTCCAATGGGGGCGGAGTGAAGAACTCGATCGTCACCTGGTTCTGTATCCGGTGCTCCCGGATCGTGCGGAGGAATGTCTCCGCATAGTCCTCTCCGGCCTGGAGAAGGTCGCCGATCACCATGACCGGTGCGCCCGTGTATTCGGAAATCTTCCTTATGTCCTCCGCGAGGAGTTCGGGGGATCGGAGACAGGGTCGTTCCCGCTTGCAGAGTTTCCTGAAGGAGGTGAGTGAGCCGGCGCAGGAGGCGCAGTTTCGGAAGCACCCCCGGCATTGAAAGACCGCGGTCACGGGATAGGTGATCCAGTAGCGGAAGGGCATGTAGCCCGAGGGGTCGCGGTACTTGATCGCCATCTTGAGGAGATGAGGGTAATCGAAATTGATATAGTCGAGGTCCTCCGGGATGCAGGCAAAATCATTGACGACGATCTTTCCTTCCGCGGACCTCCAGACGAGGTTCGGTATCGTCTCGTATCCCCCTCCCGCCTTGATCGCCCGTAGGAGCAGCCGGAGCGGCTCCTCCGTCGAGTCTCCGCGGAGTACAAAGTCGACGAAGGGATACTCCTCCATGATCTCCCGGTGGTAGTAGGTCGAGGAAAGCCCGCCGAGGATGACCGGCTTCTCCGGGTGGAGCCTCTTGAGCATTTCCGCGAGGGTGAGACTGCCGTCGACGTGGGGAAGCCAGTGGAGGTCTATTCCGAAGGCGACGGGGTTCAGCCTGGCGAGGAACTTCGACGGGTTGAAAGAGGCATCGACGAGCATCTTCATCGCGAGGTTGACGATCTGGACCGATATGCCGTGCCTCGAGAGATAGTCCGACATGGTGAGGAACCCGATGGGATAGATCTCGAAGACCGAAGATGACGGGACCACGTCGCTCACCGGTCCGAAGAACGTGGGAGATTCGCGGAAACGGAAGACGCTTGGGGGATGAATCAGGATCAGGTCCGGCTTTGGCATGAAAGCACCGCCGGCCCGAAGATCTTCTCCGTGTACTCCCGGGAGATCTGGGCCGCAACCTCCTCCATGATGGTATAGAGCGCCGCCACAAAATGGGCCGTCGCTCTTCCCAGGGGCGGAGGAAGTTTGATCGATCCGCCCAGTTCCCTCGTCTCGAGGTTATAAAGGTGGAGGATTTCGGTGATCGTTTCGCCGAAGCGTTCCGGCGTATAGGTCTCTCTCACGAGGGCGGGGAAGGTGATCTTCTCTTTCCAGTTCCGCGAGAGGTCGTAGACCGTGCCGAAAATGAGGTCGATCCTTTTCTTCCGTATCTCCGCGAAGTCCTGGTAGCGGACATCGATCGCAATGAGCGGGACGGGGACTTTCTTGATGAATGCCGCATCAAGGTGCTTTGTCTTCTCGAAGAGCACGTCCCTGTCTATGGACTGCAGGTCCGTCCCTTTCTGAAAGGCACTGACCGCACACTCGATGATCAGCCGGTCTTTGTCGATTTCTTTCGCGACGTTCGCCTTCAGGAAGCGATGAAAGGGCGCGAGGAGCAGCTTCATGGTGCGGCGGGTCTCGACACGGGCGAGGCACCGGTTGCTGAATTCATTCATCATCTCGCTGTCCTTCCCGGTCAGCACGGCGACTTTGTTCACTACTTCTTCCCCTGGTAGATCGTCGCAATCCCGAGCGAGAGGGAATGGACCCGGACATCCGAGAACCCGCACTCCTGCATGACACGCATGAATTCCACGGGCTTGTAATAGGTCTCGATCGAAAGGGGCAGGTAGGAGTAGGGGTCCGCCGTCTTGGTGAATATCTTGCCGATAAAGGGGATCACTTTGAAGACGTACCATTTGTAGACGGGCACAAACCATGCCTTGAGCGGCTGGGTGAGTTCGAGGCAGAGGAATGATCCTCCCGGCCTCAGCACGCGGCGCATCTCCCGCAGTGCAGCGGCGGTGTCGGGAATATTCCTCATACCGAACGACACCGTTGCCGCATCGAAGGTGTTGTCGGCGAAGCCGACTTCTTTTGCATCGCCGACGGAGAAGGAGAGATTCGGGAGAGGGGGGTCGATCTTCTTTTTCGCGATCGCGAGCATGTCCTCGCAGAAATCGATGCCGTTCACGGAACCCTCAGGACCCACTTTCTCGGCAAGGAGGACCGCGAGTTCACCCGTGCCGGTGCAGGCATCGAGCACGCGGTCTCCTTTTCGTATGCCCGAAAGGGAGACGAGGGCGCGGCGCCACATATGGCAGAGGCCGAAGCTGAAGGCGGTGGTCAGGGGGTCGACCACAGGGGCGACGGTCGTGAAGATGCCCCTTATATAGCTGTCACGTTCGGCCTGGTTCATATCAGTAGAGGAACTGGCCGGCAATGATGAGGCCGAGCAGGACAAACCCGATGCCGAGGATCGTAAAGCCAAAGAGGCCGCTGGCAAGCAGGTACGCCTCTGTGGGTGGAGATGTTTCATAATCCCCCAGTCTGCTGCTTTCGACAATCCTTTGATACTCCAGAGGTCTTTCATGTCTGAACTCCTCCTGTGTAATTTTTCCGGTGAAGATAACGGTATCCATCGGAAATTTTTCTGGTCTCATATGGGTGTTGAAGAAATGGATGGTGAAGATAAAGCCTGCGGCGAGGAGCGCTTCGTCGCTGTGGATGACGGTCGCGATGTTGAAGGCCCAGCCCGGCAGGAACCTGCCGAAAAAGACCGGAAACCAGAGGACAAGGCCCGATACGCCGATCATGCCGACGCCCCAGAATACGGCCCAATAGTCGAACTTCTCCCAGTAGGTCCATCGGTCGAGCACCGGGCGGGGGCCCATGCCGAAAAACCACTTCAGGTTGTCGTAGAGGTCCTTCAGGTCTTTCAGGTTCGGCACCATCGAGTCGGGCCCCAGAAAGTTGAACCTGAACCTCCTGACGACCGCGACATCGTAAATGACATAGGAAAGATGGGAGACGAAATATCCGAAGGTGACCACCGCGCAGGCCCGATGGACGAGGCCCGCATTCCTGAAGCCGCCGAAGAGCCTCATGAGCCATTCGGCCCACGGCGCCTGGGAGTACTTCAGCGGCATGCCGGAGGCGACGAGCCCGAGGAAGCTCAGGGCGACGACCGCATGGAGCAGCATGTGGATCGGGTGAAACCGTCGTATGAAGGTCATTGTTTTCCCTCCCGCCGTTTCCGGAGCTCCTTCAGCGAGCGATAGGCCCACAGGAACGTGTGAAGGAAGAAGAAGGTGAAGACCCCGATAAGGAGCGTCGTCATGAAACGGTACGTATAGTATAACAGAGGATACTTTGCTTTGTTGGTCTCTTCTGCATGCGCGTAAAACCCCGTGAAGCGGGTGGTCGCACCGTGATGGCATTTGCCGCAGGTCTTCACCCTGTTTTCTTCCGAGAGGGTCGAGGCCTTTTCTCCCGGGGGAAGGATCTCATGGGCGCCGTGACAGTCCACGCACTTCGCCATCGCCGCATACCCGAGGCGCGTCACCTTTCCGTGAAAGGTCTTGCGGTAGCTCTCTATCTCTTCCTTATGGCACCCGCCGCACTGCCTGATGAGGGAGAGCTGCCATTCCGCCTGTTTTACGTTCGGCACGAGATGCTCCATATGGCAGTCGAAGCAGGTTGCTGCGTCGGTTCTTCCTTCGCGCAGGGCCCTTCCATGGATGCTCCTGTCGTACTGTTCGAGTTCCCCTGCATGGCAGCGGCCGCAGAGGGACGGTATCTTCACGCGGGCGGTCCTGGAGCGGGTGTCCAAAGAGTGGTATATATCGTGGGACCCGTGGCAGGTCTGACACGCGGGGACACCCGCCCTGCCTTCGCGCAGGGCCCTGCCGTGAACGCTGAACTGGAACTCACGCACCTTCGGCGCGGACCTGTCGCCGGTGAAGTGGCAGATGGTGCAGTTGACCGACGGGGTTCCTCTGTGGGGATAGCGGATGATGTCGAGATGACAGGAGGTGCAGCTGAGTTTCCCGTGGGCCGACCCTTCGTACTGTGCCTTGTCGACAAAGCCGCCTGCTCCCGGCCGGTAATGACAGGAGGGACAGTCGGCCTGCGCCCCCGCGTGTGAAGAGACGAATAAGAACAGAGAGACAGAAAATAATATCACTACAATGCCCGTGCGCGTCACGATATGGTACCTATTTCATTTTTTTATTAGTCTATAGGAATATCTTATTGTTGTCAAGATTTTTGGCGCCGCCTGCGGAGGCCTGCGCGGTTTGGTTTCGGGTATAATAAGGCGTATCACGCGGCACCAGGAACAAGGAGCAGGAATAGGGGAGAACACATGGCCGAGGAAAAGAAGGAAAAGTGGCTGAACTATCTTGCGCTCACGACCGTCGTCTTCGCCGTCTGAAGTAACGATGAAGCGCATGGGCCTGCAGATCCTCCTGGGAGCGTCGCTCATCGCCTTGTCGGCGGTCCTCTATCTTGCCGAGATCAGGATCTTTCATACGCCGCACGACACGCTCTTCTATCTCATGCAGGACGTCGCCTTTGTGCCGATTCAGGTCCTCCTCGTCACCCTCATCATCCACCGCCTGCTGAGCAACCGGGAGAAACGGCTGCGCCTCGAAAAGCTGAATATGGTGATTGGCGCGTTCTTCAGTGAAGCGGGAACGGGGCTGCTCACCTACCTCTCCGACTGCGACCCGAACCTGGAACAGATCAGGAAGAATCTCATCGTGAGGAGCGACTGGTCCGAGGAGGAATTCAGGAAGGTCAGCAGGTCGCTGAAGGTCTATAGGTACGCGATCGAAGTCGCAAAAGTCGATATGGAATTTCTCCGGAGCTTCCTCGTCGAACGGAGGGCCTTTTTCCTGCGGCTGCTCGAAAACCCGAACCTGCTCGAGCACGAGTCCTTTACGGAACTCCTGCTCGCCGTGTTCCATCTCGTGGAGGAACTCGCCTGCAGGCATTCTCTCGGGGATCTGCCCGAGACCGACCGCCTCCACATCGCAGGAGACATGGTAAGGGTCTACACCCTGCTCGTCGGCGAGTGGCTCGCCTACATGAAACATCTGAAGGACAATTATCCCTATCTCTTCTCCCTCGCCATGAGGACGAATCCCTTCGACCAGACCGCGTCACCGCTCGTGCGATCATAGGGGAACTGATCCGTCCCTGCTCAGCCCTCTTCAATAACCCCGGCGAGTTGCCAAGGAGGTTCTTCCGTTATATAATTTTTACAAAAGGTCGCGCAGGGCGCAGGATTTCAATCCCCGCGGAAACGTGACACTCACAATTTCAGAAGCACAGAAGAGGGCGGACATCCGCTTTTCAGAATGCGTATCTACAAAGGATCCGGACAGTAATCTGCGGAAACATCGGACAGGGCGGGCATTTCTTTCCCCGTGCGAAAGAGAAACGAAGGACGAGAAAAGGAGGAGGCGGTCATGGAAATCAGCGGCAAACGGGTAGTGATCACAGGCGGAGGCAGGGGCATGGGGAGGAGGTTTGCGCTCGATCTGAAGAGTCTCGGTGCCGCGCCTTTTGTCCTTGACGTGCTGCAGGAGAACCTCGACGCGCTGATGAAGGAGCAGGGCATCCCGGGGAAGGTCGTGGATGTATCGAACGAGAAGGAGGTCGAGGCCTTTTTCGAGGCCTATGCTGCGGAACACGGCGCTCCGGACGTGCTCATCAATAACGCGGGCATCACGGCAGACGCCCTCTTCATCAAGAAGAAAGGCGAGGAGATCACGAAGTTCCCCCTTTCGAGCTGGGAAAAGGTGCTGAACGTAAACCTTACCGGCGTCTTCCTCTGCGGGAGGGAGGCTGCCTTTCAGATGGTGAAGCACGGCGTCAGGGGAGTGATCATCAATATCTCCTCCATCAGCCGCGCGGGGAACCTGGGTCAGACGAACTATTCTGCGACAAAGGCAGCGGTCGACTCGATGACCGTGACCTGGGCCAAGGAACTTTCGAAGTTCGGGATACGGACCGGCGCGATCGCTCCGGGCTATGTCAATACCGAGATGGTCGCGAAGATCAGGCCCGACGTGCTCGAAAAGGTCATCCAGAACATCCCTCTGGGAAGACTGGGTGAGATGGAAGAGATATCGCAGGCGGTGCGGTTCATCATGGCGAATGACTTCTTCACCGGGAGGGTCATCGAAGTGGACGGCGGCATGCGGATTTAAGAAACTCAGGGTTTGACGAGGAGGTTGTTCATGGAAGCCTATATCGTGGGCGGGGTAAGGACCGCGGTGGGGAGATTCAACGGCGCGCTTGCGCAGTTGGATGTGATCGAACTCGGTTCCGTGGTCATCAGAGAGCTCATGAAAAGGACCGCCATCGACGGGAGGGAAGTCGGTGAGGTGATCATGGGGAATGTGATCCAGGCGGGGCTGGGACAGAACCCCGCGAGGCAGTCGAGCATTATGGCCGGCCTCCCCGAGCAAGTCCCGGCCTTTACCGTAAACAAGGTGTGCGGCTCGGGCCTGAAGTCCGTGGCCCTCGCAGGCCAGGCGATCGCCTCCGGCGAAGCAGCGATGATAATCGCAGGGGGCATGGAGAGCATGACGAACGCCCCCTATGTCACGAAGGCGATGAGATGGGGCCAGCGTCTCGGAAATGCCGAGATGATCGATACCCTGATCAATGACGCCCTCTGGGACAAGTTCTATGATTGTCACATGGGGATCACCGCGGAGAACATCGCGGAGAAATTCCATATCACGAGGGAAGAGCAGGATGAGTTCGCGGTCCGCTCCCAGGTGAAGACCGAACTGGCGATCAAGGAGGGAAGGTTCAGGGACGAGATCGTCCCTGTGCAAATCAGGCAGCCGAAAGGGGGAGACATATCCTTTGACATCGACGAGCACCCCCGCTTCGGGACGACGGTCGAAGGTCTCGCAAAGCTTAAGCCCGTGTTCAAGCATGGCGGCACGATAACCGCGGGGAATGCCTCCGGGGTCAATGACGGCGCCGGCGCGGTCCTTGTGGTCTCCAGGGAAAGGATGAAGGAGATGAAACCGGCGTGGGCCTTCAGGATCGTCGCCTCCCAGGCATCGGCCCTTGACCCTGCGTATATGGGGCTTGGACCGATCACCGCATGCAAGGCCCTTCTCGCAAGGGCGAAGTGCACGGTCGACGATATCGATCTTGTAGAGGTGAACGAGGCCTTTGCCGCCCAGTCGATTCAGGTGAGCCGCGAAATGGGATGGGAGATGGACAAGGTGAACGTCCTCGGCGGGGCGATCGCGATCGGACATCCCGTGGGGGCGAGCGGAACGAGGATACTCGTGACGCTCCTCTATGAGATGCTGAGGAGGGAGGTGAGTCTCGGCCTCGCATCCCTCTGCATCGGAGGAGGCCAGGGAATCGGCATGGTCGTCGAACGGGTAAGGTAGTAGAAAGGGGCCTGAGGCCCCCTTCTATTTTTTCCTGTTCTTCTGATTCCCTTTTTTCTCTCCTGGTTGCACCTGCGCGGATTTGGAGGGCTTCCCTTGCACTTCAGCCGCCGGGGAGGTCCCGCCCGGTTCGGCAGTCGTTGCCGCTGTTTTTCTCTCTCCTCCGCCCTGCCTGTCATGGAGCCATTCCGCGATCTTGGGGGCAAGTTCTTTCTGGGATTTCGAGCCCACAAAAACGCCGATATGGCCGCCCTTGAATTCATAGAGGGTCTTGTCTGAGGTGCCCACGAGGTCGTTGAGCGGCCTCGACGCTGCGGGGGGCACGAGGTGGTCGCCGCTTGCATAGATGTTCAGCAGGGGCATGGTGATGTTCCTCAGGTTCACGGTCTTGTCGCCGACCACGAGTTCACCCTTTACCAGTTTGTTGCCCTGGTAACAGTCTTTCAGGAACTGCCGTATACATTCCCCGGCCTGGCCCGGGCTGTCGAATATCCACTGCTCCATCCTCAGGAAATTGAGGAGCTTCTCCCTGTCTTGAAGCACGTCGAGCATGTCCACGTACTTCCTGATATTGAGGGTAAAGGGCATCAGCATCAGAAAACCGGCATTCAGCATGTCGCCGGGGATGACCCGGTATGCCTCTGCCATCGCGTCGGCGTTCATGTGCTTCGACCAGTTGAAGAGCAGGGCGTCGTTCGTCGCGAAATCGAAGGGCGCCACGAGGGTGACCAGGTTCTTCACTTTTTCGGGATAGATGGCGGAGTAGATGCCGGAAAAGGTCCCGCCCTGACAGATACCCATGAGGTTTATCTTTTCGTTCTTCGTGGTCTTCCTGATATAGTCGACGCAGTTGTTCAGGTACCCGTTTATATAATCGTCCATCGAGAGGTACATGTCCGCCTTTGTCGGATACCCCCAGTCGATAATGTAGAGGTCCATTCCATGCTGCAGAAGGTTTCGCACGATGCTCCTGTCGGGCTGGAGGTCGAGCATGTACTGCCTGTTCACGAGGGCG
>DATJWU010000291.1:0-3601 GCA_035501055.1 Thermodesulfovibrionales bacterium | reverse complement strand
TAGCGTTTTTCGAGGTCTTTTCGTATCGCCTTGGCGTGGGCGGGGCTTGCCCCGCCCGTCGATATCGCTATCGTAAGAAGGCCGCGTCTCACCACCGAGGGGACGATGAAACTGCAAAGGGCCGGAGTGTCAACAACATTGACGAGCCTGTGCAGTGCAGAAGCGTCCTTCGCCACCCTCCCGTTCGTGTTTTCCGAACCGGTTGCCGCAATGACGAGAAAAGACGATCCGATATCCGCGGTCCTGTACTTCCGGTTCTTATGGGTTATCAGCCCCTTGTCCCGGGCGCTTTCAAGCCTCTTGGTGAGCGAGGGGCTGACGACGGTGACAGTTGCTCCTGCTTTCATAAGGGCAGCGCACTTCCTTTCGGCCACCCTGCCGCCGCCGACAATGAGGCATCTCCTGTCTCTGAGATCCGCAAAGAGAGGGTATGAGAACCTACTTGGCGAGGGAGGCGATTTCCTTTGTCGCGTTCTTGACAAGCGGGTCATTGGGATATTTTCCGACGAGCAGGTTCAGGTATTCAAGGGCCTTATCTCTTTCTCCGATCCCTTTGAAACAAAGCCCAAGGTGATAGAGGACGACCGCCTCTTTCTTGTAGTCCGGGTATTTGGAGAGCAGCCCCTTGAACCTGTTGAGCGCCGCGTTGTAGGCTCCCTTCTTGAAGTAGAACTCACCGACGAGGAATTCATAGTCTGCGATGGTGTTCCTGCACTTCTCTATCCTCAATTCGACGATGTCTTTATAGGGATTTCTCGGGAAAAGACGCTTCAGTTTCTCGAATTCCTCAAGCGCCTTGGCTGCGGCGCCGAATCCGCGCTCAGGGCTTTCAATCTGCGAAAAATAGATCATCGCGATCTGGTACTGCGCATAAGACGCGTTCCTCTCGTCGGGATAAATATCGAGGAAGCGCCGGTACTCCTCGACGGCAAGGTCGTTCTCTTCCTCTTTCGCATAGGAATCGGCGATCTTCAGCTGTGCGAGCGGGGCGTAGGTCTTCGTGAGGTCCCGGTTCTTGACCTCGACGAGAAGCTTCCTCGCATTCTCGAACTCTTTTTTCTCGATAAGGTCATTCGCCATCGCGAATGACTTCTCTGCGTTGAACTCTCCTTCCGGCCGGACTTCCTTCTTCGAGGAGCAGGAAACGGTGAGGGTAAGGAGAAGGAAAAGGACCGGGAAACAGAGGAGCCTTGCCGGCCTCTGAGGAATTCTGGAATATCGTTCCATGATTTCTTATTAAAGCCTCCGCGGGCTTTCCCTGTCAAGTGGCGCATACGAAAAAAGCCGGGCTTATGGTATCCTAAGCTATGAATTTCACGAGGTTTGAGAGGCCCAGCAGGTACATCAACAGGGAGATTAACGCGGTCTACAGGGAGGCCCCGGTGAAGGTCGCACTCGCCTTCCCTGATATCTACGATGTCGGCATGTCCCATCTCGGCATGAGGATCCTCTATACCCTCATCAACGATATCCCCTATGCCTCTGCGGAGAGGGTCTTCTCACCCTGGCTCGACCTCGATGCGGAGATGAAGGCAAAAAGGATCCCCCTGACATCCCTCGAAGGGTCGAGGCCGTTGAGGGATTTCGATGTCGTCGGTTTCAGCCTTCAGTATGAACTCTCCTACACCACAGTCCTCAACATGCTTTCGCTGGGCAGGATCCCCTTAAGATCCTCGGACAGAAGGGACGGAGACCCGCTGGTCCTTGCCGGAGGTCCCTGTACCGTGAACCCCGCGCCCATGGCCGCATTCATCGATGCCTTTCTCGTCGGCGAAGGGGAGGAGGCGGTACGGGAGATCGTCGATATCGTGTATCAGTGGAGGTCCCAGGGGGACGGCAGGAGAGAATCTCTCCTTGCAGGACTTGCCGCACTCGGGGGCGTCTATGTCCCTGCGGTGCACGGCAGGAACCTTTCCTCCTGCACGGTGAAAAGGCGCTACATCGCATCCCTCGACGATGCGCCATACCCGCTCTCTCCGGTTGTCCCGTATACGTCGATCATTCATGACCGCGTGACCATTGAACTCTCACGGGGCTGCCCGAGGGGCTGCAGGTTCTGCCAGGCCGGAATGATCTACCGGCCTCTCAGGGAGCGGAGCCCGGAGAGGGTGCTCGAGATTGTCGAGGAGTCACTCAGGAGAACAGGACACGAAGACGTTTCTCTCACGTCCCTCAGCGCAGGGGATTACTCCTGCCTTCTCCCCCTTGTGAAGGAGCTGAACAGACGGTTCTCGGGGAGGGCAGTCTCACTTTCTCTTCCCTCTTTAAGGGTTGCTGCAGTGAACCAGGAAGTGCTCAGGGAGATCAAGACGGTCAGGAAGACAGGGTTTACGATGGCCCCCGAGGCGGCCACGGACCGGCTCAGGCATGCGATCAACAAGGATTTCAGCGAGGAAGATTACGACCGGGCGCTCCATGCGCTCTTTGAAGAAGGATGGGAGAATATCAAGCTCTATTTCATGGTCGGGCTCCCGACCGAAAAGGACGAGGACATCGAGGCGATTCCCGAGATGGCCTTCAGGGCTGTCAGGACCGCAAAGAAGTTCACGCGCAGGTTTGTGAACGTGAATGTGGGCGTATCCCCCTTTATCCCCAAGCCGCACACGCCGATGCAGTGGTGCGGACAGGAAGACATTCAGAAGATACGGGAGAAGATGGAGTATCTGCGCCGGAACCTGGCGAGAAAGAAGATGACCTTTAAAGGCCACAATACCGAGATGAGTCTCCTCGAAGCCGTGTTTGCGAGGGGAGACGAAAGGCTGTCCGAACTCATCGAGAAGGCATGGGAGAAGGGGTGCAGACTTGATGCCTGGACAGAGGCCTTTGATCTCAGGAAGTGGCAGGCTGCTGCGGAAGAAACGGGCATATCGCTCCACGAATACGCAGGCAGAACGTTCGCCAGGGATGAAAGGCTGCCTTGGGAAGGGATCGATGCCGGGGTAAGAAAGGATTATCTGTGGGATGAACTTCAGAAGACCCTGACTGGCGAAAAAACCGATGGGTGCGGCAGTGATTGTCTTGCCTGCGGTGTCGGGTGCAAGGATACAGTCGCCGGCGTGCTCAGGACGACACCTCTGACAGAGGGCGCATCGCGGTGCTCCGGACAGCCTCTGCGGGACCGCAGAGACGTCGGGATGGGGAAGAGCTTCACCACTGGCCCGCCCTCTCAGCCGGTACGAATCAGGGTCCGGTTCTCAAAGACGGGGCTCATGAGGTATCTCTCCCACAGGGAACTGATGACCGCCTTTATCCGTGCCCTGAGAAGGGCCGGTCTCCCGCTTCTTTATTCGCAGGGATTTCATCCCACGCCCAGGCTGTCCTTTGGCCCCCCCCTGAGTGTCGGCGTGAGCGGCCTCAGAGAGTACTTCGACGTGGAGATGAAAGGGCCTGTGAGCGCATCCGATGTCAGGGATGGCCTGAACGAAGAGCTGCCTGAAGGGCTGGAGATCCATGAGGCGAGGGCGATACCACAGGCCGAACCCTCCCTGGTGAGTTTCATTTCGAGGTATGAGTATGACATAGGGTGCTCAGACCCTGAGGTGATTCATGATTTCCTTGCGAAGGAGAGCGTCTTCATCGAACGCACCCGGGACAGGGGCAG
>DATJWU010000290.1:0-2882 GCA_035501055.1 Thermodesulfovibrionales bacterium | reverse complement strand
TTCCCTGAGGGTCGTCTCCATGTCCCGGTATTCCTTTATCTGGTTTTCGGCCCTCTGGACCTGTTCTTTCAGGAGGGCGTTCTCCCTGAGGAGGTCCTCCATCTGCTCACGCACCACCTCAAGAAAGGCATAGACCTCTTCCACATCAAAGCCCCTGAATCTCATGGGGAACTGCTTTTGCTGGATATCAAGCGGCGTGATTCTCATATCATTACTCCTCCTTTTAATCTAAGGCCGAACTCTTTCAGGGAACCTATCAGGAACATCTGCACGAAAATGATGACAAGGATCACGATAAGGGGCGAGATGTCGACGGGTCCGAGTCTGTATCCGATGAGTCTCCGTATAGGCCTCAGGACAGGCTCGGTGACCGAATAGAGGAATCTGACGATCGGGTTGTAAGGGTCAGGACTGACCCAGCTAATCAGCGCAGCGATGATGATGACCCATTTGTAAAGGGAGAGGATGACATCGACCACCTCGGCCACCGCCATTATCAGGTTTCCGAACACGAACATCATTCCCTCCTTCCGAGTTCCGCGGCGCGTTTCTCCGCGGCCCGCAAGGCTTCTGCTACAATCGCACCGAGTCCTCTGTCCGCAAAGGCGCCGAGCCCCGCAGCAGTCGTTCCGCCTGGCGACGTCACCATCTCCCTGAGCTTTCCGGGGGGCATGCCTGTTTCGATGAGTCGCGCCGTGCCGATAAGCGTCTGTATGGCGAGTTCAGATGCGTGGTCCCGATCGAGACCCATCGCTTCTCCCGCCTCGATCATCGTCTCGACGAACAATGCGATAAAGGCAGGTCCGCTTCCCGACAACGCCGTCACGGCATTCATATATTTCTCCGGCAGGGTAGTGACCTTGCCCACGGACATGAAGATCTCCCTGATACGCGCCATCTCCGCGTCGGCGAAACACTCGCAGAGCGAAAGGACGCTCATCCCTTCCTGGACCAGTGCAGGCGTGTTGGGCATGACCCGCACCAACTTTTCTGTCTTCAGTCTTGATTGCAGATAGGAGAGCGTAATCCCTGCGGCGATCGACACTACCGTCTTCCCGCCGGTGACGACATCCTTTATCTCGCCGAGCACCGCCTCCATGTTCTGCGGCTTTACCGCAAGGATGATGAGCGTGCACCCGCCCGCCACCTCCCGGTTTGAAGACGTTGTCTTTACCCCGTAGGAATCCGCGAGATACTTCCTTCTTTCCTCTCTCGGCTCCGACACCATGATATCGCGCATCCCCTGTGAGGTCATTCCCTTGATCAACGCCTCAGCCATATTGCCGCCGCCGATAAAACCGATCATAAACCTCCTCCGAATCTCTTCCGAAACGTCATCATATTCTAAATGAAAAGAATGACTTTTTCTATCACTTTCATCGCGGGCCTCACTTCCTTTTTCCGAAGATCGCGGTGCCGACCCTCACCATTGTCGCGCCCTCTTCTATCGCCGTCTCGAAGTCATCAGACATCCCCATCGACAGTTCGGGCAGGAGAACTCCCAGGGCTTCGGTCCCTTCCCTGAGTTCCCGCAACTCCCTGAAGTAGGGCCTTGCCTCCCCGGGATTCCCCAAAAAGGGAGGAACGGTCATGAGCCCCCTGAGACGAAGGTTCGTCATCCCGGTCACCGCAGCCGCGAAATCCGGGAGTTCATCCTTCGAAATCCCGTGTTTGGTTTCCTCTGCCGAGAGTTTCACCTCGATCAGCACCTCCTGGATTTTGCCGATCTTCTCCGCCTGTCTGTTGATCTCCAGGGCGAGGTCAATCGAATCGAGGGAGTGGATGAGATCAAAAAGCGCCACCGCGGTCTTCGCCTTGTTGCGCTGGAGATGACCGATCAAGTGCCATTTTATGTTTTCACCATTCACCTTTAACTCTTCACTATTCACTTTCCGCTGGGCCTCCTGAATACGGCTTTCACCGAATACCCTCAGCCCCGCGTCGATCGCCTCCCTGATCGCCCCGACCCCGACGGTCTTCGTGACCGCGACGAGCGTCACCTCCGTCGGCTCCCTGTCCGCCTTCATCGCCGCACGCGATATCCGAATAAAGACATCCCTGATGTTGTCGAAAATACTGTCCTTCTCCATTATCTGTCCCGCGTGGTTTTCATGCTCCCCGTTATCTGTGGGCGATTAATTGTATCACAATTCGTAACCACTCAGGTGTCGAGGTTGAAGACTGAAGGTTAAAGAATAGAACCACCTAAAAGCCTTCTACCTTCAGCCTATCCACCTGAGTTGTTTCCACAATTCGCTTTTGCATTTTTGTCGAAGGGAGTGCTACACTTTATGACGATTTGCGTGCGTGAAAGGACCTCATGGAACTCAATGCGCTTGGTATAACAGACCTGAGGGCAATGCTTGACCGGAAGGAGATCAAGGCCCGAGACATCGTCGACTCTGTCTTCGGAAAGATCGGCGCGGTCGAAGATCGTGTGAAGGCCTTTCTCACGCTCACTCGTGAGAATGCCGTGCAGATGGCTTCTGATGCGCAAGAGGCAATCGAAAAAGGCCGTTCCGCGCCGCTTCTCGGCATTCCGCTTGCCGTCAAGGACAACATGTGCACCCGGGGCATCAGGACTACCTGCGCCTCAAAGATACTTTCGACCTTTGTCCCTCCCTATGAGAGCACCGTGACCTCGCGTCTTCAGGAACAGGGATATGTGCTCGTCGGGAAGACAAACCTCGACGAATTCGCGATGGGTTCATCGACCGAAAACTCCGGCTTCCATACCACGAGGAACCCCTGGGACCTTGAGAGGATTCCCGGCGGGAGCAGCGGAGGCTCCGCAGCAGCAGTCGCTGCCGACGAATGTATCGCGGCGCTCGGCTCTGACACGGGAGGTTCGATACGTCAGCCCGCATCGCTCTGCGGGGTCG
>DATJWU010000289.1:0-8080 GCA_035501055.1 Thermodesulfovibrionales bacterium | reverse complement strand
TCTGCTCATCCGTGCCGGGGGTAATCTTTTCGATGAGGCGCGGGATGCCTTCACCGACAAGAGTGATCGTCTCCTGAACGGTAAAGCGTCTGGACGAGTAGGGCTCCACCGCATAATTCAGCGCATGCATGATATCTGCGCTTGAATCGACAAGCGTGCCGTCAAGATCGAAGATGATGAGTCGCAGGGACATGAAAAATTATATCACAGGAGGAAAAGATCGGCGACGCCCACGTTGCCGCAAAAGAAAAAGCCCGCCTGTGCTGCGGCGGGCCCTCATCCTTCGTCTCTCTTCCGGGATCTATCGTGCCGAGTGTTTTTCCGCGACCTGCACCCTTATCGTCGCCCTCTCGAGTGCTGCCTGGGCTCTGACAAAATCTATCTTTTCGGCCTGTTTCAGCCTTTCTTCAGCCCTCTTCATCGCCGCCCTGGCCCGTTCGACATCGATGCCTTCAGAACGCTCGGCGCTGTCGGCGAGTACCAGCCCCCCGTCCTGTCTGACCCCGGCATACCCGCCGCTCACAAAGATGTATCCCACTTCACTTTCTTTCTTATAGGTAATAATCCCGGTCTTAAGGGTCGTCACAAACGGCGCGTGTCCAGGGAAAACCCCGAATTCACCTTCAGTCCCGGGGGCAGCGAATTCATCGACGTCCTCGCTCAACACGGAACCGTAGGGGGTGACAATATCGAGTCTCAGCTTATTTTCCACGTGCGTACCTCACGGTCAACAAAGAATTCCATTTCTACCGCGACCACCCGAGCTTCCGCGCATTCTCCTCGACTTCTTCGATTCCGCCGGTCATGTAGAACGCCTGCTCCGGAACGTCATCATACTGGCCGTCGACAACGGCCTTGAAGCCCTTGATCGTATCGGCTATCTTCACGTATTTGCCGGGTCTCCCGGTAAATACTTCCGCCACATGGAAAGGCTGGCTCAGGAACCTCTGGATCTTCCTCGCCCTCGAAACGGTCAGCTTGTCGTCCTCAGAGAGCTCCTCCATACCGAGGATCGCGATGATGTCCTGCAGTTCCTTGTATCTCTGAAGGATCATCTGGACGCTTCTCGACACTGCGTAGTGCTCATCCCCGATCACCTTCGGATCAAGGATCCTCGATGTTGAGTCAAGGGGATCGACCGCGGGGTATATGCCGAGTTCGGAAATCTGCCTTGAGAGGACAACCGTACCGTCAAGGTGGGTGAAGGCGGTCGCCACCGCAGGGTCGGTGAGGTCGTCAGCAGGGACATAGATCGCCTGCATCGAGGTGATCGCCCCTTTCTTTGTGGTGGTGATCCGTTCCTGGAGAATGCCCATCTCCGTACCCAGGGTCGGCTGGTATCCCACGGCAGAGGGCATCCTGCCAAGCAGTGCTGAAAGCTCGGCACCCGCAAGCGTGTATCTGAATATATTGTCGATAAAGATAAGCACGTCCTGCCCCTCGTCCCTGAAGTATTCCGCACAGGTCAGGGCAGAGAGCGCAACCCTCGCCCTTGCCCCGGGAGGCTCGTTCATCTGTCCGTAAATGAGCGCCACTTTTTCGAGAACGCCGGAATGCTTCATTTCGCCGTAGAGGTCGTTCCCTTCTCGTGTCCTTTCGCCCACGCCCGCGAAGACCGACACGCCACCGTGCTTCATCGCGATGTTATGGATCATCTCCATGATGACGACGGTCTTCCCGACACCCGCTCCGCCGAACATCCCCATCTTGCCTCCGCGAACAAAGGGGACAAGGAGGTCGAAGACCTTCACGCCTGTCTCGAAGACCTGCGTAGTAGGCTCCTGCGAAGCAAAATCGGGGGCAAGCCTGTGTATCGGCATCCGGACATCGGATTTGATAGGCCCCAGTTTGTCGACGCCTTCGCCGATGACGTTCATGATCCTGCCGAGCACCGCCTTTCCTACCGGTACGGTGATCGGCTGGCCTGTATCCACGGCCTGCGTTCCTCTCACGAGTCCGTCGGTCGGAGACATCGCGACGGTCCTGCATTTGTTTTCACCGAGATGGGACGCAACCTCAAGGGTGATTTTCACGTCGGGGATGCCCTTCGTTTCATCGCCCTTCTGGTCAATGAGTAAGGCATTAAGGATATCCGGCATCTTATCTTCAAACTCGACGTCCACGACCGCACCGATTACCTGTGAAACTTTTCCTACGTTCATGCTAAACCCCCGCAAGTATATTTCAATAATGTACGTTTCATTCCCGTCAGCCTTTCAGTGCCTCGACGCCGCCGACAATGTCCATAAGTTCTTTTGTGATTGAGGCCTGTCTCGCCTTGTTGTACTGAAGCGTCAGCCTGTCGATCACCTCGTTGGCGTTCTTGGTCGCATTCTCCATCGTCGTCATCCTCGCCGCCTCTTCCGATGCCTGTGACTCGAGGAGCGCCCGGAACACCTGAATCTCCACATTCTTGGGCAGCAGCGAATTGAATATCTCTTCAGGAGAGGGCTCAAAAATGATGTCCGTTTCCGGACCGGTCTCTCCCTTTTCGCCCTCCACGGACACTAACGGGAGGAGGCGCACCACGGAAACATGCTGGGTCATCACCGTCTTAAACTCATTGTAGATGATGACCACCTCATCGACCGCTTCGCTCACATAATTCTCTATGATATCTTTCGCCACTTCCTGCGCGCTCGAATAGGTGACCCTGCCCGAAAGCCCCGTCCAGGAATTCCGCGTCGGGATGTTTCTCCGCCTCAGATAATCGGCCGCCTTTTTACCGATGGAGCTTATGACGACCGTGAACCCTTCGTTTCTGAGGCTCGCGATATGTTTTGTCGCGGCCTTCACAATATTGGTATTAAAGGCCCCGCAGAGTCCCCTGTCGCTCGTGATGACGAGAACTTCAACGGTCGTCCTCGGTCTGACTGCGAGGAGGGGATGGAGGCCTGTCTCTGTGCTTCTCGCGATATTCTTCAGGCCGGCGCTCATTCTCTCTGCATAAGGCCGGAGCTCAAGCATACGCGTCTGATGCTTTCTCAGCTTGGCAGAGGCGACCATCTTCATCGCCTTGGTAATCTGCCGGGTGCTGTCGACCGCCTTGATTCTTGTCTTGATGTCCCTGAGTGTCGGCATCGATTATCTTATACCCTTGCCTGGAATGTCGTCTTGAATTCAGCGAGCAGCTTCACGAGCTTCTCCTTGGTGGCGTCATCGATAATCTTCTTTTCCTTTATCTCTTTTCTTATCTCAGCCCCTCGTTCCCGCACATAGCTCAGAAGTTCTTCTTCAAACTTCCCGACGGATTCAACGGGAACATCGTCAAGATAGGCGTTTGCACCGGCAAAGAGCACGATGATCTGGTCCTCAACGGACAGAGGAGCATACTGTCCCTGTTTGAGAATCTCCACCATTCTCTTTCCCCGTTCAATCTGTGCAAGGGTCGTCTTGTCGAGGTCGCTGCCGAACTGCGCAAAGGCAGCGAGTTCGCGGAATTGCGCAAGGTCAAGCCTGAGCGTTCCCGCGACCTGCTTCATCGCTTTTATCTGGGCTGCGCCGCCGACGCGGCTTACCGAGAGACCAACGTTGACCGCAGGCCGCTGGCCTGCGTAGAAGAGTTCGGGCTCAAGATAAATCTGACCGTCCGTAATCGAAATAACGTTGGTCGGGATGTATCCGGACACGTCACCTGCCTGCGTTTCGATGATCGGCAGTGCCGTGAGGGAGCCGCCGCCGAGCTCTTCAGAGACCCTCGCGGCCCTTTCCAGAAGACGCGAATGGAGATAGAAGACGTCGCCGGGGAAAGCCTCACGTCCCGGAGGACGTCTGAGGAGGAGCGAGAGCTGGCGGTAGGCGGTCGCCTGTTTGCTGAGATCGTCGTAGATGATCAGGGCGTGCCTGCCGCTGTCCCTGAAATACTCTCCCATCGCACATCCCGTATAAGGGGCTATGTACTGGAGCGGGGCAGGGTCGCTTGCCGTCGCCATGACGACAATGGTGTGTTCCATCGCCCCGTGCTCTTCGAGCGTCTTCACCACGCGGGCGACGTTCGAACCCTTCTGTCCGACCGCCACGTAGATGCAGGTCACGTCACCGCCCTTCTGGTTTATGATCGCATCGATTCCGATCGCCGTCTTTCCTGTCTGGCGGTCGCCGATGATAAGCTCTCTCTGTCCCCTTCCGACCGGTATCATGGAGTCTATCGCCTTGAGTCCGGTCTGAAGCGGCTGATTTACCGGCTGCCGGTCGATAATGCCGGGTGCGACCATGTCGACGATCCTGAACTCCTTGGTATTGATCGGGCCCTTCCCGTCGATAGGCTGGCCGATTGCATTGACGACCCGTCCCCGCAGTGCCTCGCCGACGGGCACGGACATGATCCTGCCGGTCCGCTTGACCACATCCCCTTCGTGGATGAGCGAGTCTTCTCCGAAAAGAACCGCGCCGACGCTGTCCTCCTCGAGGTTCAGAGCCATGCCCATGACGCCATTCGGAAATTCGAGAAGTTCGGAGGCCATGCATTTCTCGAGTCCGTAAACCCGTGCGATACCGTCACCGACGGAAACGACCGAGCCGATCTCGCTTACATCGACCTTTTTCTCAAAATCCGCGATCTGTTTCTTTAAGAGTTCACCGATCTCTGCGACATTAATCTCCATTCCATCACCTCTTCACAAGATCATCTTTTAAAAGCCGTAGCTGGCCCTTTATGCTGCTGTCATACATGGTACTCCCCACCTTCACCAGCACGCCGCCCAGGAGAGAAGGATCGATGACATACTCTATCTCGATATCCCTGCCTGTCAGCCGTTTCAGCGAAGACTTCAGGACGTCGTCATACTTCCCGCCCGTGTCGACGGGGGTTACCACCGTCGCCTTCGCCCTCTTCTTCTTTTCGAGGTACAGGGCGGTAAGGACCTGGATGACCACGGCGAGCGAGGATATCACGCCGTTCGCCGACAGAGAGAGGATAAAAACCTCCGTGCTTTCCGAAAGCTTCAACCTCCCGGAAATCTCCTTCATTACCTTTTCCCTCTCTTCTGCAGTAAACAGGGGGTTCAGAAGGACTCCCCTGAACCCGGCGCTCTTCTCCATAAGTTCGTTCACCGCCGAGAGCTGGGCGAGGGCCCCGGGAACGGCCTCCACGCCGATGGAGTTAAGAAACATTCTCGCGTATCTTTTTACTGCCTGGCGACCCTTCACTTCCTGCCCTCCATCCTGGCGAGAGACTCTTCGATGAGCCGTATCTGCTCTTCTTTCGTGAGCCTTTCCTTCAGCTTTTTCTCTGCGAGTTCAAGGGCGACCTCACCGGCCTCCGCCTTTATCGCTTCCTTCGCGAGTCTCAATTCGTAGTCGATGTTGGTCTTCGCCTGGGCGATGATCTTCTCAGTCATCCGCATGCCGCTCTCGACAAGAAGGTCCTGTTCCGCCTTTGCAGAGCTGCGGGCCTGGTCTAAAATCCCTTCTATCTCCCTGTCTTTCAGCTTCAGCCTTTCCTCTACCTCTGCAAGCGCCCGCTCGGCGGTCTGCTTCGCCTCCTGGGCCTCTCTGATCGCCTTTTCGATCAGCTCGGTCCGCTGCTGGAGGAATGCCTTGAAGGGGCTCTTCGCGAAATAGACGAGGATCGCCACAAGGATCGCAAAATTGAGAATCTGCCAGCGATACTCCTTCCATAAGCCGCCATGGGCCGCTTCTTCCGCGCCAAAGGCCAGCGACACAAAGGCAAATACAAGAAGAACGTGAATAGTGAATAGTGAATAGTAAAAGAAACAGGACTTCATTTCTTTGTGTTTGTCACTTTTCACTACTGACTTCTCACTTTTGACAGCCTTCACGCTCCCACCAGCTTTCTCACGATCTCGTCGGAGAACTTCTCCACATCGGACCGCAGCCTCTGTCTTGCCTTCTCTGTTTCGGCCTTCAACTCTCCCCGCGCCTTTTCGATAAGGTCTGATGCCTGGGCATTGGCCTTTTCGGTGATCGCCTTCTGTTGTTGAGCCCCCTCGTTTCTCACCGCCTCGAATATCTCTTTCGCCTTGTTCCTCGTCTCCCGCAGCTCGCGATTCATCGACGCAAGGGCCTCTTCCTTCTTCGCATTCATCTCCTTCGCGGCGCTGAGCGCGCCTGAGATGGCATCATCCCTCTTCTGAAAGTGCCTGAGGAGGGGTCTAAAGAGAATCAGATTAAGAACAAACAGGAGTCCAAGGAAATTAAGAAGCAAGACACAAAACCAAAATGGCTGCAGTTCTAACATCCGGCTTTCTCCTCTGCGATTTAGTGAGCCTAAGCAGATTATCACAGGAAGAAAAACCTTGTCAAGGACAAAAAAGCAACGCGGGACCGGGACCGACAGCCCGAAAAGCCTTGTCAGCAGCGCTTTTTCGCAGGCCATAACCAGACGATAAGAATCGATTAAAATTTTTAATGACCCTGTGCTACGATAGGAAAGGGTTATGTATTCTCTCAGGCTTCAGGAATTGCAGCGTCAGAGGCTCCTCCGTGCTGCGAAAGACAGGGATCTCTCCCGCGGTTCGAGGATCGTCATCGAGGGCAGAGAATATGTCAATTTCGCCTCCAATGACTACCTCGGACTCTCGGGCGACCCCGCTCTCGTCGCCGCGGCCAAAGAGGCGATGGAAGAATTCGGTTTCGGGAGCGGTGCGTCCCGCCTCCTCTCAGGCGGGACGCGCCTCCACAGAAAACTTGAGGAAGAGGTCGCGCGCTTCAAGGGCGCAGAGGCCGCCCTCGTCTTCAATTCAGGCTACGCAGCAAATTGCGGCGCAATCCCCTCTCTGGCCTCGGCGCAGGACATCATCTTCAGCGATGAGCTGAACCATGCGAGCATCGTCGAAGGATGCAGACTGAGCCGCGCAAGGACCGTCGTGTACCGGCATGGTGACATGTCACACCTTGAATCACTTCTGAAGCATGAGGCGGAGCGCTCCCCGGGGGGAGGAAGGTCCATCTTCGTCACCGACACCGTCTTCAGTATGGACGGCGATATTGCACCGCTCAGGGCATTGTGGGAACTGTGCGGGCGCCACGACGGCCTCCTCTATATAGACGACGCTCACGCCACAGGGGTGATCGGCAGCGGGAAAGGCGCCCTCTCGCACTTCGGAATCTCCCCAACCCCCCGGATCATACAGATGGGGACTTTTTCAAAGGCCCTGGGTTCGTACGGTGCGTTCGTTGCGGGCTCACGGGAGGTCATCGATTGGCTCACCAGTACGGCCCGGACTTTTATGTTTTCGACCGCCTTGCCGGCGTGCGTGGTGGCGGCTTCATTAAAGGCGCTGGGAATGATCGGGGCCGGGCATGATTCATTGCGGGGCCTCTGGACGAACCACCGCAGACTTCTGCAGGGTCTCTCTGAAATCGGCGGAGAGATCTCAAGCGAAACACCCATAATCCCCTTGAAAATCGGAGGGGTCGGGGAAACGCTGGCTGCGTCGCAACAACTCAGCGAAAAAGGACTCTATGTACCTGCCATACGGCCGCCCACCGTGAAAGAGCCGAGGCTGAGGATAACAGTCACCGCCTCGCACACCGATGAGGATATCGATCGGCTTGTGGAAGCCCTGAAAGAGCTATTGTAGTGTGCCCCCTCCTCACCTCCCCTTTGCCAAAGGTGAGGGATATTGTGCACAATCCAATAAAAAAAGGCGGGTCAAAAGACCCGCCTTTTCTCGCTGCGTGTCACGCTTACGCGTCACACATTACGTTTAGAAGCTGAGCGAAATACCATGCCTTACTGAGTAGGCATCGTCAGGGTTCCTCCCCGCTGTTACGCTCTTCCAGAAATCGCCTGCGAACAGGTAGCCGCCCTCAACCCAGTAGGTGAGGTTCCGGTCGATCTTGTACTTGACCGATGCGTCGATTTCCCAGCCGAGGTCCTTGCTGTCCGTAGTTACACCGGCGAGTCCTGCAACGCCGTTGAACCTCTTATCAGCACGCAGGTAGTACACGCCGAGGTCTCCGTTGAGATCCTTCATGAGGTCAGCGTTCGCGCCGAGCTTTATATACTTGGTGTTACAAAGGCCGCCGTACTGATTGCCGCAGGCGTTCTTCGTGCGGTAGTCATAGACATAGGTGAAGTGCTGGATCGCGCTCTGGGAGGTCACGAATGCCTTGA
>DATJWU010000288.1:0-8174 GCA_035501055.1 Thermodesulfovibrionales bacterium | reverse complement strand
GGACATAGATGCCCCCGAGGGACGTCGAGTAACTCCGCGCCCTGCTCCCCGCCAGTTCGAGGGGTTTCCCTGTCACCACGGCAGGCACGTGCTCTCCTTTGATCCGTTCATATTCGTCGAGTATCCAGACCATTATCTTTTCGTCGGTATAGACATCAGGGGCAGGGATATCCTTGAAAGGACCGATGTAGGCAGAAATCGCCCGCACATAGCCGCGCGTCACCTGCTCAAGTTCATTTCTGCTGAGCTCCTTGGCATTGACCACCACACCGCCCTTTGAGCCGCCGAAAGGGATATTGACCACCGCGCACTTGAGGACCATCAGGAAGGCAAGGTCCCGCACATCGTCGATCGTCAGCTCGGGATGAAACCGTAAGCCTCCCTTCGCAGGCCCCCTCGCGTCGTTATACTGAATCCGGTGACCCAGGAACATCTTCACCTTTCCTGAATCCATCCTGACCGGGAAATGAACGGTGAACGACCGCCTCGGTATCGCGAGCAGCTCGAGTTCGTCGGCAGACAAGCCGAGGTCGCTGTATATCTCTCCGAGCTCACTCATGCAGAGCTTGCAGAGATTCCTGTCATCGATATGTATCCTTTCATGTTTGATCGCCAATGGTGAGGACCTCCTTTGTGTTCAAGTCTTTTTCACCGCTTCACTGTACTCCATTATCACAGGATTGCGAACGCACGCGACAGCCCATGCAGGAATAGTACGGGTCAGTTCTCCTGCTCTTTGTTCCCCGGCGGCTGGATGTTGTAGGCCTTTATCTTCCGGTGGAGATTGCTTCTTTCGATATCGAGTATCTCCGCCGTTTTCGAGATGTTCCAGTTATTGTCTTCTATCTTCTTCACGAGGAACTCCTTTTCAAAGGCATCGCGCGCTTCTTTCAGCGTGCGATAACTGAAATAATCGACGCCGGCCGGCTTGCCTTTGAGAACGTGGACATCCCTGGCATCGATAACCGGCGCAGGAGTCATGATGATCTGTCGTTCGATGAGGTTTCTCAGTTCCCGTATATTGCCCGGCCAGTCATAGTGCTGCAGCTCCTGGATCGCAGCGGGGGTCATCTTCTTGGGAGGCCGTCCGTATTCGGCAGATATGGACTGCAGGAAATAATCGATGAGCAGAGGGATGTCCTCCTTCCTCTCCCGCAGAGGCGGCACGTCAATCGGAATGACATTGAGTCTGAAAAAGAGATCGCTCCTGAACGTCCCCTTTTCCACCTCCTCCTGGAGGACCTTGTTCGTTGCCGCGATGACCCACACGTCGACCTTTATGTTTGCGCCGCCCCCGACCCTCTGGAATTCCTGAGTCTCGAGCACCCTCAGCACCTTTGCCTGCGTCTGGACCGACATATCGCCGATCTCGTCGAGAAAAAGAGTCCCCCCGTCTGCGAGCTCGAACTTTCCCTTCTTCTTTTCCGAAGCGCCGGTAAAGGACCCTCTTTCGTGACCGAAGAGTTCGCTCTCAATGAGCTCCTGCGGGATCGCCGCGCAATTCACCTCGACAAAAGGCTTTTCCGCACGGCTGCTCAACGCATGGAGAAGCCGCCCTACCACTTCCTTGCCCGACCCGCTCTCGCCGGTGATGAGGACCCTGCTGCTACTCTGCGCTGCCAGCCCAATCAGCGAGTGAAGAGTCTTGATTGCCGGAGATTCTCCTACGAGCCTCCATTTCCTCGTAAGGTCCTCCTTCAGTGCCCTGTTCTCCTTTTCGATAGTGATCTTTTCAAGGGCCCTTCTCAGGCTCAGGAGGACCCTCTCGAGCGAGAGGGGCTTTTCGAGGAAGTCATAGGCGCCCATCGTCGTCGCCTTCACCGCGACCTCGATGTTCCCGTGACCGGAGATCATGATCACCGGGAGTTCCTTTCTCAGCGACTTTATCTCTCTGAGCGTCTCGATCCCGTCCATCTTGGGGAGCCAGATATCGAGAAACACGAGATCGACGGCCTGCTCCTTTACCACACGCACCGCCTCTTCTCCGGACCCGATGGCAACAACATGGTAGCCCTCGTCTTCGAGTATTCCGGAAAGGCTTTCCCGTATCCCTTCTTCGTCATCGACAATGAGAACCCGGGGCTGCATGCTATTCCTCTCTCCTTCTCAATGAAACGCTGCCAGTGAAAAATGCACAATGCACAAGAATGAAGTCATTATTCATCCTGCCTTTTTGCATTCTGCATTCCGTCTCCATTTTGCTATTCTTCCTTGATCGGCATCTCTATGGTGAACACCGTTCCGTGCGGATCATTGTCCCTGACCCTCAGATATCCCCGGTGTTCGGTAACGATCTTGCCGGCTATCGCAAGGCCGAGCCCGGTGCCGCCGTCCTTTGTCGAAAAATAGGGCAGGAAGAGTTTCTCCTTGTCCTCTTCCCGTATCCCCGGGCCGTCATCGGCAACATCGATGTGGACCTTGTTCGCGATGCGGTCGAACCTTACCGACACGGTGATGGTCCCGCCCTCTTCCATCGCATGAATCGCGTTGTCAAAAAGGTTTATCAATACCCTCTTGAACTGCTCACCGTCCATATCCACGAGGAGTCTCTCCTCAGGCACCGAAACCCTTATCGTGACCCGCTTGAAATCCCTGTACAGGTCGATGATCTCCCCTATTATACCATCCAGGGGCGTAGGCGCCTTCACGATTTCCGGCATCTTGCCGAAACGCGAAAACTCATCCACGAGGCTCCTGAGGCTGTCGACCTCCTTGATGATCGTCTTCGTCGACCGTTGAAATACCTCTGCGAAATCGCTGTCCTTCTGCTCCCACTTCTTCTGCATCCTCTCCGTAGAGAGTCGTATCGGCGTGAGGGGGTTCTTGATCTCATGGGCGATTCTCCGTGCCACCTCCTGCCAGGCCAGTGCCCGCTGGGCCTTCACCACGTCCGTCAGGTCGTCGAAGACGACGAGCAGCCCCAGGTAGCCTGAAGCATCACGCAGCCCCGTGATCGAGACCTTGAGAAGTCTTCGTTTTCCCCTGATCGTCGCCCACACCTCCCTGCTGACGCTTTCGAGGGTCTTCAGCTTTATCCCGTGGATCAGCTCCCGGAGCGAATCGGATTTTATACCCGCGAGGATCTCTCCGTATTTCTTCCCGATAACATTTCCGGCCTCGACATTGAGGATCGCGCAGGCAGCCCTGTTAATGGCCATACTGGTTCCCTCTGCGTCAAGGAATATCACCCCGCTTTCGATGTTCTCGAGGATGTTTTCCATGACGAGCCTTCTCCGGTCCGATTCAATGTATGCCTGCTGGAGAGACCTCTTTCCCTCTTTCAGTTCATGCACCATATGGTTGAATGACCTGATGAGAAACCCGATTTCATCATCCCTCACGATGCCGACATTCACGTCGAGGTTCCCCGCCGCCACTTCACCGGTCGCCTGGGCAAGGCTCTGGATAGGCTCCGTGATGCGCCTCGCGAGCCTCAGCGACACCCAGAGGGCCATGAAGATGACGAGAAGGGTGAAGAAACCGAGGAAGAGCAGGTAGTTTAGTTTGAGGGGCTGTTTCCATGCCTCGAGCTTTATGTAATCCTCATAGGCGTTCCTGATCTTCTCGACATTCCTCGTGATCTCACCGGGCACACGGGCCTCGACGATCAGGACCCCGGCTTTCTTTCCCTCAAGGACATCGGGGACGACCGCCCGCACCGTATCGCCCTCTTCATCGGAAACGACCTCTGTCCCCTCCTTTCCCTCAAAGGCCTCCCTCACCACATCAGAGGGGTTCTCCGGCATCTCGGCAAGGTGGATGACATTGTACTCCATCGGCAGGGACCCTCTCGCGATGACCGCCCTCGCTGCTTCCATCGCCTTTTGGCGCTCTACGTCGTAAATCGTGCCCGCGATGTTCAGGGTGCTGTCGATGGGCTGCCTGAACTGGGGAGAAAACCACCGGTCGATGTAATTCGTGACCAGGCCGCTCGCACCAAGAAACAGGAGGACCGAGGGGATCGACGTGAGCACCACGAAGATCACCATGATCTTTGTCTTGAACCGTGAACCAAGGACCTTCTCTTTCCGCTCCAGATAGAGCCGTGCCAGCGTCTTGCCGACAAAGAACATGAGGGTAAGAAGGGCGAGGAGATTGAAATTAAAAAGGATCAGGACGATTACCCGGGTCGCTATCGACAGGGAACCGAGCCTGATGAAATGAAGCTCAAGCGCCGAGGCCGCAACAATACAGAAAAGAATTCCGGAGAATATGAGGCTGCGTTTCTTCATCTGGCCTCCCCGACCGGGAAGCGAGGAGAGTCCGCCCTTACCTTGAACTCCTTCTCGGGGACAAAGAAAAGGAGGTATCCGATAACCGGCGGCAGCGACCGCAGACGGGATTCTGCCGATACCCTCACAAAATAGTTCGCGGGCTCAAGCTCCTTCAGGCGCACGACTTCCTGGCCTTTTACCGTGAGGACCCAATTCAGCATGGAATCGAAATCCCTGAACCTCTTCTTGATACGCGTCATCCCGTCAAAGGAGGTCGCGACGTATTCCTTTTTGACGGGGTCCGCCATGAGGATCTTCTGAATCTTCCTTCCTGTGATGAACTCATCGGGCCAGACATTCCAGACGCGGTAGATATCCAGATAAAAGGTGATCTCCTTCTCGACGCCGTTTTTCAGGTCCGAAAGGCCCTTCTCATCGAGCGTCAGGGTTGTGCTGACAAGGATCTCATCATTTGCGAAATGCAGCTCCGGCACGCTGAGCTCCGCTCCGGACACCATACTCGGCAGAAAAGAGGGAAGAAGAACCAGACAAATCAGCCACAGCTTATCAGTCAAGGGGATTTATCTCCGAAAGAAATTATTTTCAATTATATCACAGATGTTATAATAGTAACGCGCCGGCAGCCAGTGAAGCTTCTGAGGAAAACGGGACAAAGGGAAGGGCGCAAAGGAGGAGATTTTGATGGAAATCAGGACGGTGAAGATCGATGTTCCTGAAGGCTGCAACATCATACTCGGCCAGACCCATTTCATCAAGACCGCCGAAGACCTTTACGAGATCATCGCCACCACGGTGCCGCAGGCGAAGTTCGGCATCGCCTTTACCGAGGCCTCAGGCCCGTGCCTCATCAGGACCGAGGGAAACGACCATGAACTTACCGACACCTGCGCGAAGTACCTCCAGGAGATCGGCGCAGGCCATGTGTTCTGTGTGCTCCTCAGGAACGCATTTCCGATCAATGTCCTCACGCCGATAAAGAACTGCCCCGAAGTCTGCCAGGTCTTCTGTGCCACCGCGAACCCTCTGGAGGTCCTCGTCGCCGGAACCGGGCAGGGAAAGGGCATTCTCGGGGTCATTGACGGATTCCCCCCGAAAGGCGTCGAAACCGCGGGGGACAAAGCACAGAGGAAAGACTTTCTCAGAAAGATCGGTTATAAATTATGATCCTGATCATCCGGCAGGAGATGAAAATCAGGAACCTGGGGGAACCAGAGAGGCGCGGAAGATGCGCGCGATGATACCGGAGCTGAAGTACGATGAGAAAGGGCTCATCCCCGCCATAATCCAGGACAGCGAGAATGGCGATGTCCTGATGATGGCCTATATGAATGAGTCGTCGCTGAAGATGACCGTCGAAACGGGCTTCACGCATTTCTGGTCGCGCTCGCGCCAGAAATACTGGAAAAAGGGCGAAACCTCGGGCAATGTGCAGGAAGTAAAAGAGATCTGCTATGACTGCGACTCAGACACCCTTTTGGTCAAAGTGAAACAGCACGGACCCGCGGCATGCCACACCGGAAACAGGACCTGCTTTTACAGAAACATAGATCCTAAATCCTAATGTCGAAACTCTAAACAACCTCCGTACACGTTTAGGATTTCGTGCTTCGAATTTGGAGTTTCCTTATTAAGGGAGGTCCCATGACTGACTGCATCTTCTGCAAGATCATCGCACGGAAGATACCCGCAAAGGTTGTGTATGAGGATGAGCTTTCTTTTGCCTTCGAAGACATCAACCCTCAGGCACCGGTCCACACCCTCGTGATCCCGAAGAGACACATCCCCACCCTCCTCGACCTGAAAGAGGACGACGGAGCGCTCGTCGGTCATCTTCTGAAGATAGCGAACATGATTGCAAGGGACAAGGGCATCGCCGAGAGAGGCTTCAGGATCGTCACCAACTGTAATCCGGAGAGCGGGCAGACCGTGTACCACATCCATCTCCATGTGCTCGGCGGCAGGCCCATGCACTGGCCGCCGGGATAACCTTTTCTCATTCCTTCCAGGCAAACGCGCCACAATACAATTTTGCTGCAGAGTTCGCAGAGGAAGCCAGAATTTCCCTGAACTTGAGTCTTTAGCTCCATGATCTCCATGATCTCTGTGGCTGGTTTCTGAAAAGAAATGGTGCCGAAGGCGGGATTTGAACCCGCACGGGTTACCCCACACGCCCCTCAAACGTGCGTGTCTACCAGGTTCCACCACTTCGGCGTACAGGAATAATACTACAAAAAAGCGCCTTATTTCAACCGAGACGCAAACTGCCGGGTTATTTCTCCTTTTTCACATCCCTTTGGTATAATAACGGCGTGGCGAAACGGAGGGGTGGCCGAGCGGTTTTTCGCCCCGGCGAATCCGCTGTGGCGGAAACGCGACGGTCTTGAACGCTGCGAAGTGCGTTTAAGGCGACTCGCTTCAACGAGTAGGCGGGGATGGGAGGAGCGGTGTATGAACGATCTGTTGAGTAAAGGGTTCGTGTATGTGCTCAGATGCAGTGACAATAAGTTGTATACCGGTTCGACAAGAGATATTGAAGAGAGACTCGCAGCCCATGGCAAGGGAAAGGTGAGGACGACAAAAAGCAGGAGACCTGTTGAACTTGTGTACAAAGAGGAGTTTGAAGAATACTCTGCCGCCCGGAAGCGCGAGCTGTATCTGAAGAGCGGCGTCGGCAGAGAGTGGTTGAAGTCCCAGTTGGAGGGGTGGCCGAGCGGTTTAAGGCGACGGTCTTGAAAATCGTTGTAGGGGCGACTCTACCGTGAGTTCGAATCTCACCCCCTCCGCCACTTAAGTCTTTTGCCTTTTTAATTTCCTTCTGTTTCCGGTCCTTGTCCTTTTTGCCGCCTTTATCTCCCATTGCGGCCTGCTTTAGCATTGCCGGTCATATTCTTACCTTTCGAGAGCCCGCGTTCCTTATGATGAATGCGAACAGAAAGAAGTCCCCTGTTGGATCAATCTTTTTGAAGTTAAGAACGCCTATAATTTATGCATGAGAAACAACACTATTTCCAGGGCAATTAAGAAGATGATCACCACTTCGAGAAGTTCTGTTCTTTTATTGGCTATTGTTCTGTAGAGCATATCATAGACCCTCGAAGCTATATTTATCTTTCTTTCTATGCTCGCCTCCCACTGTTTCACCTTAAAGAGGGAAAGCGCGGATGCGTAGACCCTTGCATAATAAACATCCTCGGTCACTTTAAGGGAATTATCGATCCTTTCTGTTATATTAGTGAGGTCCGTAACCGTGAGCATCACCTTTGCAGCAAGTTCCTCATAGCGTTTGATCTTCCACATGGACGGAGAAACCTGCTTCATGATGCGGGCATTTATGATATCGAGTTCCCTGTCCAGCATGTCGTCATAAACCCTGAGTTCAAGAAGCTGCGCGTTGGCAAACTCCAGGAGGTCGGGAATATCCATGCTCCCGCTGGGCTCAAGCACGAGGGCCTTGTCCCAGCTTAAGACAACGAGGTCGCTGTCGGAGTAAGAAAAACTGAATGACCGCAGTTCTTCTTTGGTTGCCGGGTTGGGAGGTCTTTCCCCGGCTTCGTCGAGAAGGAGACCCCCGATATCACAGAGTCCGAGAAAGTCTCTTGCAGTCTTTTCAGGATGCAGTTGCTTTAGATAATAAATTGTGTAATCCTCTTCAAATCTACTCGGGTTGACCTGATGCAGAGCGTCCCCGAGGTCGACAACAAGGCGATTGAGCTCCTTTCGAAAATCTTCTGTGAAAAGCTCCTCTAGATTTCCTGTAATGCTCTGAAATTCCGTCATCTCTATCTCTTTGACCGGAATTTCGAAAATTATGCTCAGGACTCCGTAGTCATAGACCTTTGCATAGACATTGATGGTGAGTAGTTGCCCCTTGAGGTCTTTTTCAAAGGTCTTCAGGGTTAGGGAAAGCGGAGGGTTTACAAATTCAAAGGCCTTGCTAAA
>DATJWU010000287.1:0-2700 GCA_035501055.1 Thermodesulfovibrionales bacterium | reverse complement strand
CGAGACCTTGACCATACCCGGCATTTTCAGAATCCTGAGGGGCAAGGAGACGGAATCACACCTCAACATTCTCGATACGAGCGTGATCATCGACGGAAGGATTGCCGATGTCTGCGAGGCGGGGTTCCTCGAAGGGGTCTTTCTCCTTCCCCAGTTTATCCTTCAGGAACTGCAGCACATCGCCGACTCTCCTGACCCGCTGAAGCGGGCGCGGGGAAGAAGAGGGCTTGACATCCTTCACCGGATCCAGAAGATGGCCCACATTACCGTGAGGATAACCGACGAGGATTTCCCCAAGATCAGAGAAGTTGATGCGAAACTCGTCGCGCTCGCGAGGGCACATGAAGCAAAGGTCGTGACAAACGATTTCAATCTCAACAAGGTTGCCGAGCTTCAGGGTGTTTCCGTACTCAACATCAATGAGCTTGCGAATGCGCTGAAGCCTGTGGTGCTGCCGGGCGAAACCCTCAAGGTCTTTGTGATGAAGGAAGGGAAGGAATATAATCAGGGTGTTGCGTACCTCGACGACGGCACTATGGTGGTGGTCGAAAACGGCAGGAAGCTTATCGGCAAGAATGCCGAGGTTTCGGTGACGAGCGTCCTGCAGACAACGGCGGGCCGCATGATCTTCTCCAAGATGAAAGAAGATTACGAACGGGAAGAAGTCAGGGCGGCCAGATAGGCTCCTCACCATGCGGAAGAACGTCATTGCAATTGTGCCGGCGGCCGGCCTCGGAAAGAGGCTCGGCTCCGGCACCAATAAGCCTTTTTACAGCCTGCTGAACAAACCCCTTCTCGCCTGGACAATAGAGGCGCTGGAACAGGTCGAGGAGATCAGCGAAATAATCCCTGTGCTCAAGGAATCCGACATGGAGGGAGCGGTAAGGACCTTTGAACAGTATTCCTTCTCGAAGGTGAAACGGATAGCCCCCGGGGGGAATGAGCGCCAGGATTCCGTATACCACGGATTGAAGCTGGCCGACGCAAAGGCGGGCATCGTACTCGTCCACGACGGCGCGAGGCCGCTGATAACGGCCGGGACCGTCCGGGAGATTATTGCCGCGCTGGATGGTTTTGACGGGGTCGTGGCAGGGGTGCCTGTCAAGGACACGATAAAGGAGACCGGCCCTGAGGCACTGGAGCGCGCGGGAACGGCTTCCCGCGACGGGGCGGACGAACGGAAGGCGCATGTGGTAAGAAGGACCGTGAAACGCGAGTCGCTCTGGTCGATCCAGACCCCTCAGGTCTTTCGCTGCGATGTCCTGGTGAAGGCCTATGAAAAGGCGATGGACGAGGGGTTCTACGGGACCGACGACTCCGGTCTTGTCGAGAGGATCGGCGGAAGGGTGAGGGTGGTTATGGGCTCCTACGATAATATCAAGATCACCACACCGGAGGATATCCTGGTGGCGGAAGGACTGCTGAGAAGACGACTGAATGAAGGATTGTGACGATGAGAGAAGAGGGCTGAGGACGATATGAGAATCGGCATCGGGTATGACTCACACCGGCTCGTGCGTGACAGGAGGCTCATCATCGGCGGTGTCCGGGTACCCTTCGAAAAGGGCCTCCTCGGCCATTCCGACGGGGATGTCCTCTGCCATGCCATCATAGACGCGCTCCTTGGCGCCCTCGGCGGGGGCGATATCGGGAGTCACTTCCCTGATACCGACCCACAGTGGAAGGACGCATCGAGTATTGAGATGCTCAAGCACATTGTGGGGCTCTCACGTGCGGGCGGCTATGAGGTGGCATGGGTGGACTCAACCGTCCTTGCCGAGAGACCGAGGCTCGCGGGGCACATCGAGTCGATGAAAGAGGCCCTCTCCAGGTCAGGCATCCCGGCAGGCCATATCAACATAAAGGCCAAGACCGACGAAGGAATGGGTTTTGTCGGCAGAGGAGAAGGGATCGCTGCACAGGCGGTGTGTCTGCTGAAGAAGATAGGCTGACGGCGGCAAGACAGCATGCATAGCTACTGAGCACACAGAGAGCACGATCGAAGGGCGAGAGGCAATTGGGCAATAGGCTACTGACAACTGTTTCTCCTACGCCAATCGCCTATAGTCAATTGCAAACTATTCACCATTCACTTTTCACGATTCACTTCGTCTCGGTGACCTCTGTGGCGGGAGTATTCTCTTCTTAAGAATATGATCAAAGATTCGGATTATGATGTAGTCGTCATCGGGGCGGGGCATGCCGGGTGCGAGGCTGCGCTCGCGTGCGCACGCATGGGCTTGGCGACCTGCCTCTTTACGATGAACCTCGACACCATCGCGCAGATGTCCTGCAATCCGGCGATCGGCGGACTCGCGAAGGGGCATCTCGTGAGAGAGATCGACGCACTCGGCGGCGAAATGGCGAGGAACACCGACAGGGCGGGGATCCAGTTCAGGATGCTCA
Organism: Thermodesulfovibrionales bacterium; assembly: GCA_035501055.1. GTDB lineage: Bacteria > Nitrospirota > Thermodesulfovibrionia > Thermodesulfovibrionales > UBA9159 > DATJWU01. The sequence continues at coordinate 294 of DATJWU010000287.1, read as the reverse complement.
ACAGGTCAAAGGGTCCTGCCGTGTGGTCTCTGAGGGCCCAGGCGGACCGGGTCCTTTACCGGCTTGCGATGAGAAAGGTGCTCGAGTCGCAGGCGGGCCTCTCGATAAAACAGGTCACAGTCGAGAAGATTGTTATCCGGGACGGGAAGGTCGAAGGGGTGCTGACCTCACTGGGGACCCTTTACGGAGCGCGGGTTCTGGTCGTGACGACGGGTACCTTCCTCAAGGGACTGATCCATATCGGTCTCGAGAACTACCCGTCGGGAAGGGCGGGGGAGTTTCCTTCCGTAGGCC
>DATJWU010000286.1:0-5015 GCA_035501055.1 Thermodesulfovibrionales bacterium | reverse complement strand
CAGAGTGAAAGAAATTCTGGTGATGGACTGCGAGGATCGTGGGGCTTTCTGGATAGGCCTCAAGAGCGATTATCCGGTCCATTTTGTTACCACGGCCAATGAGGGGCTGGATTCGCTTTCCGAGGAGACCGGCCTTGTCTTCCTCAGTCTGAGGCTGACGGACATGAGCGGCCTCGAGGTGCTCAGCATGATAAAGAAAGAACATCCCTCGACGCCGGTGATCATGATCTCCTCCTGCGGCACGGAAGAGACATGCATTGAGGCCTTCAGAAGGGGAGCGAGGGACTACCTGCGGGTACCCCTGGATGCAGAGGAGATACTCTACAAGATCGGGATACTCATGAAACTGAGAGAGGCGACGCCGCAGAGACGGCGGTTTGTGTCCCTCTCGATGGCAAAGGGCCATGAGGAGTATTATCCTGATATCCCGTCGCACCTGGTGAACGGGGTTCTCAGGGTGAGGGATTACGTGGCCGAGAACTATTCGGAGTCGTTGACGCTCGGTGCAGCCTGCAAGATGGCGACGACCTCGAAGACCTACTTCTGCCGCTTCTTCAAACGCATCACGGGCCACTCCCTGCGGAACTATCACCATGTGGTGAAGATGCAGATCGCGGAGGAACTCCTGCGGGACAAGAGGCTCTCGGTCACGGACGTGGCGATACGGCTGGGGTACAGTGATTCGAACTATTTCTCTACCATGTACAAGAAAATCACCGGCACCTGTCCGAGACAACGACTGGCATCTGATCAACATTTGGAAAAAAACAGAGAAGTATTGGACAGGATTCAAGGAAATGTGTCTTTTCTTTAAGTAAAGTGAGAGAAGCACAAAAGATCTCATCGAAAGGGGAAGACCATGGAAAAGCAAAAGCGGATATTAGTTGTAGACAACGATCCTTTTCAACGCATCAACTGCAGGGTGATGCTGCGCGGCGTGGAGTTTATCGTACTCTTCGGTGAGTGCATGGAAGAGGCGCTTGAACGGGTCTGGAAAGAAGAGTTTGACCTGATATTCACAAACATTAGACTCCCGAACAGATACTGCGGACTCACCACGCTCCAGGAGATGAAGCTCATGAAACCGAAGGCCGACATAGTCGTCATGGCGGATGAGCCGTCGCTCTGGGACGCATGGGAAACGATGAGGCTCGGCGCTTCGGGATATGCTGAGAGGCCGTTTACCCCTGAATGCCTGGTGAATGTGGCGAGGAAGAGCTTCGACAAGGAGGGGTGGATAGTAAAAAAAGCCCACATTGACCAGTTCAGGGATTACTGCGTCCCTTCTTCCGGGACAGAGAACTCTACGCTCTACTACAAGAACGGTTCATGGGCACGACATCTTCAGGGAGGTCTCTGGGAGGTCGGTTATGACATGAAATACTGGCTTCCCTCAGGCCGCCATAAGAACGATGCGTGGGCGAAGCACCTTCATGATGCCCTTCCCAGGGCGGACTATGACACGAAGAGCCGGCTTGCCTATGACCAGACCCTCTCTCTTGCCCTGGCGCAGAATCTTTCCGCCCTGAAGGCAGGCGAGCCTTACGCGCGGATTTCAGCCGGGCCTGGCAGGGCGTATCAGCTGCGGGCGCCGATGTCGGGAATCGTGGAAGAAATCAACGGAGAGGCGAAGGACATCCTGGCTTCCCGTGTTCCCGAGGACCTCGGTGCGGACTGGCTGCTCTGGCTGGCGCGGATCAAGACGCGAGAGGAATTCGGTGTGGCTCAGAATAGTGATATTGAAGCAGCAAACCTGGTCGGGACGTATCAGCATTGCCCGGTATAGACAGAGGCGGCAGGACAGGGATCGACTGACCTGCGCCGGCCGCTGAGATCTCAGGATAAAGGCACAGAGGAGAATGAGAAAGGAGGAGCATCAATGGGTCGAGATATGAGAATTCTGTTTGTAGACGACGAACCGATAATTACGAGGAGCGCCGAGCGGGTACTGAATGCCGAAGGCTATGTGGTGGACGGCGTGCTCAGTGGAAGAGAGGCGACGTCCAGGATGGAGCAGGATCATTACGATCTTCTTGTCACGGACCTCAGGATGCCTGAGATGGACGGCCTTACCCTGATCAGACGGACGAGAGAATACCGGCCGTCCATGGGCATCGTGGTGATCACCGGCTATCCGTCACAGGAGACGATGAAGGAGGTGCTCGATCTCGGTATTATCGACTATGTACCGAAGCCCTTCACCCCTGACGTGCTCATAGACGTTACGCGCAGGGCGACGGAATGGATCGGGAGAACGACCGCAGGGCAGGAAACGGGAGAAGAATTTCCGCCCTCGATGCTCGCGGAACTCGACAAGGTGATCGACCAGTACAAGGGGAAGCCCGGCGGGGCGATACCGGTTCTGCAGCGCGCCCAGGAAATCGTGGGGTACCTCCCTCCGGTGATCCAGAAGCGGATCGCGAGAGGTCTGAACATTTATCCGGCAGAGATACACAGCATTGTTTCATTTTATTCATTCTTCACCATGAAACCGCGGGGCGACCATACCATAAAGGTCTGCCTCGGCACGGCGTGCTATGTGAAGGGCATCGAACCCGTGCTCCACAAGATAAAGGACGCCTTGCAGATCGAGGTGGGAGAGACGACGAAGGACAGGAAATTCACGCTCGAAGCGGTCCGCTGCGTCGGCGCCTGCGGCCTTGCGCCTGTCATGCTCGTCGACCAGGATACCCACGGCGTGTTGACCCAGGGCAAGGCGATGGATGCCATTAACCACTATTCACCGGTAAGCCTTGCAGCACCCGCGGAAGGGTTCGAGGCTGTCGCGGAAAAGGAGGGATAAGATGTCAAGACTTACCATAGCCGATCTTAAGGCGATCAAGGAAAGACGCAAAGCGGAGTTTGTCATGCGGGAAGGGGGCCACAGGGCAAAGGTCACTGTCCACATGGGCACCTGCGGCATCGCGGCAGGCGCGAGAAAGGTAATGGACGCGCTCCTCGATGAGATGGACAGGGCGGATATAAAGGACGTGATCGTGACCACCTCGGGTTGTGCGGGGCTTTGCTCGCGCGAGCCTGCGGCAACCGTTGAGATCATGAACCACCCGCCGCTCGAATACTGCGACCTCGACGATGCAAAGATGCGCGAGATCGTGCGGGCGCACCTGCTCGGCGGCACCCCACTCGAGAAATATGCCCTCGGGATCGGGAGTGAGACAACTCATTAATCAGAGCGTGAAATGAAACGCACCGCATTCATTCAATTCATAATTATGCATTTCGAGAGAGGAGGATATCGATGAAAAAGTCTCGTGCAAGCATCATGCTCTGTGCAGGGACCGGGTGCATCGCCACCGGGACCCTGAAAGTCCGTGATGCCCTTCAGGAAGAGATCACGAAGAGAGGTCTTGATGAAGAGATAAAGATAGTCATGACGGGCTGCAACGGTTATTGTGCAGAAGGGCCAGTGACCGCGGTATATCCTGATGAGATCTTCTATCAGAACATCACCACAGAGGATGTGCCGATGCTCGTTGAAGAGCACTTCCTCAAGGGCAGGCCCTATCAGAAACTGATGTACAAAGCGCCGGAGAAGAAAGAGACCATCCCCCTGATGAAGGACATCCCCTTCTTCAAACAGCAGGTCCTGAGGGTGCTGAGGAACAAGGGGCTCATCGATCCCGAGAGCATCGAGGACTACATCGCGAGAGACGGCTACCAGGGAGCGGTGAAGGCCCTCACCCAGATGACCCCTGAAGAGGTAGTGAAAGTCGTGTCCGATTCGGGTCTGCGCGGAAGGGGCGGGGCGGGCTTTCCGACAGGGAAGAAGTGGGAACTCGGCCTGAAGATCAAGTCGGACGTGAAATTTGTCGTATGCAATGGGGACGAGGGTGACCCGGGCGCCTTCATGGACAGGTCGGTCATGGAATCGGATCCCCATGCGGTGATCGAAGGCATGCTGATCTGCGGCGTGGCAACACAGTCCCACAAAGGCTATATCTATGTGAGGGCCGAGTATCCCCTCGCAGTGAAGCGTCTTCAGATTGCAATCAATCAGTGCAATGAGGACGGCCTGCTCGGCAAGAACATCCTCAACACGGGGTTTGACTTCGACCTCGAAATATACCAGGGCGCGGGCGCGTTCGTATGCGGCGAGGCCACTGCTCTGATGCGTTCCATTGAAGGAAAACGCGGCATGCCGAGGCCGAAGCTCTGGCGGTCCGCGGTGAAGGGACTCTGGGACAAGCCTACAGTCCTGAACAATGTCGAGACCTTTGCGAATATCCCGCAGATCATCCTGCGGGGTGCGGAATGGTACCGGAGTGTCGGGACCGAAAAAAGCACCGGCACAAAAGTCTTCGCGCTTACCGGCGCGATCCAGAATGTCGGGCTCGTCGAAGTCCCCATGGATACAAGCTTGAGGACGATCATCTACGATATCGGCGGCGGGATAAAAAAGAAAGGGAGAGAATTCAAGGCCGTCCAGCTCGGGGGACCTTCGGGGGGCTGCATCCCCGCGCAGTTCCTCGACATACCGGTCACCTACGAGGACATCAAGAAGAGCGGTGCGATCGTGGGCTCCGGCGGCATGGTGGTCATGGACAACAGCAACTGCATGGTGAGCACCTCAAAGTTCTTCCTCGAATTTACCGCGGAAGAATCGTGCGGGAAATGCGTGCCCTGCAGGGTCGGCACGAAAGTGATGCTCGATCTGCTCAGCGATATCTGCGCAGGACGGGGGAAGGAGGGCGATATCGAGACCCTTCAGGACCTCTCTGAGGATATCATTGAGGCCTCGCTCTGCGGTCTCGGACAGTCGGCGCCGAACCCGGTACTCTCGACAATACGGTACTTCAGAAACGAGTACGAAGAGCATATAAACCAGAAATGGTGCAGGACCGGCGTATGCAGAGACCTCTGCACCTTCTCGATCGATGAGAGTGCCTGCAAGGGCTGCGGCGCGTGCCTCAGGGCCTGCCCCTCGAAGGCAATCGTCGGTGAGAAGAAAAATCCCCACAAGATCGTTCAGGACCTCTGTGTGCACTGCAGATCAT
>DATJWU010000285.1:0-7338 GCA_035501055.1 Thermodesulfovibrionales bacterium | reverse complement strand
CGGATCCCAGGAGGTTACAGCACCAGTGACGGCATCAACAGCCGCGAGGTTGTTCCTCGCCTGCCCGCCGATGGTGGTGAAGTGACCGCCTACGTATACCGTCCCTCCATTCACCACCAACGCAGATACTGCGTCGCCGTTTGGTACGTTCGGGGCCCAGCCCGGATCAACGGTTCCATCCGGAAGAATGTGCGCAAGGTTATTGCGGGCAACTCCCCCGGCCTGCGTGAACATGCCGCCGATGTACCAGCCACCTGAGCCATCGGGGGCCACGGCACTCACCGTCTGGCCCGCTTGGCCACCCACCGGGGGAAAGTTCGCCGCCACTTGTCCCGTTACGCTGTCGATAGGGACGCCGCCGCCTGTCGTCGCTTCACTGACCTGTGTGAAGTTCCCCCCGAGGTACACCGTCCCGTCTGCCCCTACAGCCGTTGCGAACACAGTGCCGCCGTAAGTGTGGAAGTTGAAGCCGGGGCTGGCCGCACCCCCATCGATGAACTCAAACATGATGGTGCCGTCAGTTGTCGGCACATACTGAAATACAAGCCAGTATGATGCTCCGTTAAAAATAACATTCGGGATGATCAAAAAGAAGTCAGTCCCGCTCTGTGATACAGCGGCTGCATTATTGCAACTCCCCTGCGTTGTCAACACTGTGTCGGTGACTTCAAACCATACGGTTCCATCCGAAGTCGGCGTATAGACAAGGTCAGCTGAAACAAAGGTCCCGGCGGCATTTATGACCGGAACGTGCAGCTTCAAATCCGGGGAAAGGGTTGCCGCACAACCGGTGTCAGCGGCAGTCGCCAACGCAGAAGAAACTACCATGAGTATGAAAACGATTGCTACAACGCAGGCCCTATTGAAGTTTTTCATGTTCTTCACCTTCTTTGAAAAGCGACCCCCTCCGCCCGTCGGTTTTGATCTCATCAGGGTTATCGGAGTCGCTTCCCTGCTTCAACAACGATCCGCCGCCTTCTCTTTTGTTAATGTGCGCAATCGATTATGGTTCCATCCTTAATTAATAGTAGCACGAAAATTACAGTGGGCAATGTAAATTCGTCGAAGCAGTAATCGAGATGGGCAATGACTTCTTTCCGGGATGTGCGGAATTCTTCTGGTATTAGTGGGTCTTCTGATTTCTTTGGGAACGTTTAGTTGTCTGTGTTAATGACATCGGCCAACCTGAGAAGAAACGCTTATTTCCTCACGATGAGATCAAGACGGCGGCCTCATTCACTGACCTCCGGATAAAGTTTCAACAACGGATATCAGGCCGCCAGTTTGAGAGCTACCCTTCCGTCACCCTTCCGGCCAAATTGCGCTGCAAAATCTCTTTCCTTGTCACCCATGAGCGACCTTTTCGGTGTGCCGTCCCTTGCCAAAGAGGATACCGCCTGTAATGAGACAAAATGGTCTATTTTCCGCCATTTTCCGATAAGGGAAGCAGAAATCCAAAAAAAACGGGACCGACCGTCCTTTGGGTTATGGGGACGAGTCGGTTTAGTATAAAGTGAAAGGGATGAACACCCTTCGAGAACTGTGCTTTGTCAAGGACGATAAAGCAGAGGGGAAGGAGGTTTCAGACAATGAATGACATCAAACGAATTCTTGTGGTGTCCAGACTGCTGAAGCATTGCAGGAGGGCAGTGAGATACGGACTTTCGCTTGCTCAAAAATACGGCGCTGAAGTTTACGTTATGGGAGTGGTGTACGACCCCGTGACATCCGGGCGATGGAACTTACCGGTCCCTTCACTGGAGAAGGAGCACGAGGACGAAATCAACGAGGCGAAAGAAGAGCTCCATGCAATCGTCGACCTTGAGAAAAGAAACGGCACGCCCGTAAAGGAGTTGATCAGGGAGGGCAACGATGCCGAAGCGATCATGAAAGTGGTGGAAGAAGAGGGAATAGACCTGCTCATCACCTCCAGCCATGAGGAGAGCCGCCTTGAGCACACTTTTTTCGGCCACTCACTCGATGAACTCGTACGGCTGATGCCCTGTTCCGTCTTCATCGTCAGGGAGAATGCCGATCTTTCGGTATGCTAGAAGCGGGGTGAGGGGCGCGAAGGCGCGGCCCCCTGCGAATCATTTTCCCCTGATGAAGAAATCCATGAGCCGGAACCCCTCTTCGAAGACCGCGGCCTCTTTTCTTTCGAGGAGAGATTCGTTATAGGCAGCGCCCTCGTTCCTCATTTTCCTGCGGCTGTCATAGATGACAAAGGGCACCGGTTCGTCCGTGTGCGTCCTCGCCTCCACCGGTGTGGCGTGATCAGGCATGAGCAGGATGCGGTACTCATCAAAGGCATCCACCCCGCGGAGTACCGCGCCGACCACAAGGGTGTCAAAATCCTCGATCGCCTTCACCTTGTCACGGAAATTGCCCGAGTGGCCCGCTTCATCGGGCGCCTCGACATGGATATAGACGAAATCGACCTTTTTGAGCGCGTCAAGAGAGTACTCCGCCTTGCCCGCGTAATTGGTGTCGAGGTATCCCGTAACCCCGGGGACCTTCAGGATGTCCAACCCCGCGTAAATCCCCAAACCTTTTGTGAGGTCCACCGCAGACACGAGGGCGCCGGAAAGGGAGTACTTTTCCCTGAAGGTCGGCATCTTCGGTTTCTTCCCCTGGCCCCAGAACCATATGCTGTTGGCTGATTTCCTGCCCTTCGCCACGCGTTCCTTGTTGACCTCGTGGGATTCGAGAACATTCACGGATTCCCTCATGATCTTTCTGAGGACTCCCTCGCCTTCACCGGTCGGCAGATAATCCGCAACGTCCTTGCCGGTGATGTCGTGCGGCGGCACACATTCGATATTGAGCATGCCGTTTCTCCATACCATGAGATGACGGTAGCTCACGCCGGGATAGAAGGTGAGGTCATCCGTGCCGAGAGCGGCTCCGACATCCCGGATGAGCACCGAGGCTTCCTCCGTGGATATGTGGCCTGCGCTGTAATCGTCCATGACCGCGTGCGTCCTCTGCCTGTCGAACTTCAGGCTGACGAGGTTGCACCGGTACGCCACATCGTTCTCGCGGAGTTCTACGCCCATGCTCGCGGCCTCGAGGGGTGCCCGGCCGGTATAGAAATGCTTCGGGTCATATCCGAGGATACTGAGATTTGCCACGTCAGAGCCGGGGTGGAAGCCGGCCGGCACGGTCCTCACCGAGCCGATCGTCCCTTCGCGGGCAAGCCTGTCCATGTTCGGGGTAGAGGCCGCCTGGAGAGGCGTTTGTCCGTCCAGCTCCCCGAGAGGCCGGTCCGCCATTCCGTCTCCAACAAGCACGATATATTTCATGGTAGCCCTTCTCTCATCTTTTGAATCCTCCGATACCGGACCTGCAGGTTCACCGATCTCTTCTCCCCCGCGGATCAGACCCCTTCTATTCGACGATGTCTCCTTCCACAAGCTCTACGTCAACCCCTGCTTCTTTCAGATACCGGAGCCCTTTTTCAAGGTTCTCATCCGTGCCTTCGAGTTCGAGCACCATCTCGCCCGCGGTTTCGGTGACCCGGGCCCTCCGAATGTTCGGCATCACATCGAATTTCTTGGCCATCGTAAAGATGACAGGCTCCTTGATCAGCTGCTGGGGGAAGGTCAATTTCACGCGCCGTTTCATGATTCCTCCGTCCTGGTCGGTCCTTTGTCCTGTCGGCTACTCGCTGCCCCCTGCAATCGCAGGAACAATCGAGACTTCGTCGCCGTCCTTTACCGTCGTTTCCTCGGCCTTGAGAAAACGTATGTCCTCCTCGTTCACATAGACGTTTACGAATCTCCGGACCTTTCCTCCCTCTGAAATCCTCTCGCCGATTCCGGGAAATTTCCTGTCGAGGTCCTGGATAAGCTCGATGATCGTCCCGGAAACTCCGTCAACCTCTTCCTTTCCCTGTGTCAACCTCTGCAACGGTGTCGGTATCCTGACCTTCACTGCCATGCTCTCACCTCCTCAACAATTATGGACAGACTTCCCATGCTGTGTTTTTCATGGTGCGATCGTTTTCAGTATTTCCTCAAAGGCTGCAAGATTCGGTTTGATATAATGGGGAGATGCGGTCTTGCCGTTCAGGGCCTCCTGGGTCTTGAGTCCGTTGCCGGTGATGCAGATAACCGTCGACTCATCCTTCCTGATTCTTCCTGCCTCGATAAGTTTTCTCGCAGACGCGAGGGTGACTCCGCCCGCAGTCTCGGCGAACACCCCTTCAGTCTTTGCGAGCAGTTTTATCGCATCGATGATCTCCGCATCGGAAACATCTTCGGCAAATCCCCCGCTCTCCTTGACCACCTGCGTCGCATAGTATCCGTCCGCCGGGTTTCCGATCGCGAGCGACTTCGCGATCGTATCGGGTTTGACCGGCCGTATCACATCCGTCCCCTGCTTGATGGCGGCCGAAATAGGTGAGCAGCCCGACGCCTGCGCGGCAAAGACCTTTGTTTCGAGTTCCTTTAGGATTCCGATCTCCCTGAACTCCCTGAAGGACTTCCATATCTTCGTGAGGAGAGAGCCGCTCGCGCAGGGCACCACGACATTATCAGGCGCCCTCCAACCCAGCTGTTCGATAATTTCGAACCCCTGCGTCTTCGACCCTTCCGCATAAAAGGGCCTGATGTTGATATTCACGAAGGCCCAGCGGTACTTGTTCGCCACCTCGCTGCAGAGCCGGTTCACTTCATCATAGTTCCCGTCGACGGCGACGAGGTGCGGCTCGTAGACAAGAGAGGCGACGATCTTGCTCGGCTCGAGGGAAGCGGGTATGAAGACGAAACGCTGAAAACCGGCCTTCGCGCCGTGGGCCGCAACGGAATGAGCAAGGTTTCCCGTAGAGGCGCAGGCGACGGTATCGAAACCGAACTCCTTCGCCTTCGTAAGGGCCACCGCCACAACCCTGTCCTTGAAGGAGAGAGTGGGATGTACCACCGTGTCGTCCTTTATGTACAGTTCTTTGACGCCGAGCACCTTCGCGAGGTTGTCGGCCCTGATGAGGGGAGTGAAACCGGAATTGAGTCCGACCCTCGGCTCGCCGTCGATTGGGAGAAGTTCGCGGTAACGCCAGAGATTCGTCTCCCTCTTCTCGATAATCTTCCTCGTCAGCGCCTTCTTTATTCTCTTGTAGTCATACTTCACTTCGAGGGGGCCGAAGCAGAATTCACAGACATATATGGGATCAACAGGGTATTCCCTGCCGCACTCTCTGCACTTGAGTCCGTCGACGTATCCCATGCACACCTCCCGCTGGTTCTGTAGTCTTCCGCGAAGATCCACAAAAGGAATGATGAAGCTATAGTTTACTCCAATGGAGGAAGAAAATCAAAAGCGTTTCAGATGGTTCACCCCTCTGAGGAGGCCACGGATCAAGGCCGCGCAGCCCCTATTTCCACCGAGGGCAATAAGATATAATTGCAGGAAGGCGGATACGGCGAAGAACCTTTTGTAGCGATACCTTGTAACGTCCATGAACGACGAAACAATCTCCTCAAACCTGAGAACGAGTGAATACCTGCGCCACCCATCCATTTTCGAATATTCGATCGCGTTCTAAAAGGTTTTGAGGCGTGTCCGCCTTCCCCGCCAGCGCAAAAAGGAATGGTTGACTGTCAATATCGTGATTATTTGAAACTCTCTTCACCTCTTCCGCTAAAAAGCCTCTTGATGAACATCGTCGCGTAGCTTCCCCGCGGGAGGACGAATTTCAGGACAATCTTCTGCCGGTCGCAGTAGAGTTCGTCCGCAGAAGATTGCGCCGACCGCTCATCGGGGATCACAATCGCCCTTCGCTCCGTGGCCTTAAAAAAGGCCTGCCTGATCTTTCTTATGTTGAACAGGGAAGGTCTTATCCCCCGCTCGCTGAGCACATCCGCGTACAGGACCTGCGTAGAGGTATCGGGCATCGTGGTTCCGGAGGCAGGGGTTGGAATTGCGAGATCCCAGAGGTATTCGAAAGCCTCCTGCGCGAGGTCGGCGTAGAAGAGATAATCGCCGGCGACACCGGGTGAGGAACTCAGGACAGAGGACTTTTCTCTCACCACTCTTCTCAGGAGCTCGTTCCACAGGAAAGACTGATAGGCCGAGAAAAAAAGGGACATCTCTTCCCCTGATATCTTCTGGAGCGCAGGGACAAAGCCCCCCGGGACTTTGACGAGTATGGTAAAGGCTTCCCTTTCAGGCAGAGTTTCCGCCCTTTCGAGGCAGGCCTGCCAGTCTCCCCAGTGCTCAAAGAAAAACCTCCTCCGCTCCTTTTCCCCGCCTTTGTCTGCTGCACGGATATGGGTCAGATAGATCTTCAGTGCGCCGTTGTAATGCCCCTTCAGTACCTTTTCCGCAATGAAGCCCTGGCGGGTGTCGAAGCTGCCGAATCTCTGATCGTCAAAGTAGTTCGGATAGCCGGTCTTCCCGACGGCTTCAATGCTGCTCAGGGCCGAACGCACCTCCTCCCCGGCAACATCCCGGACCGTAATCTCGAAGCGGTTTCCCCTGATGACGTCCGGGCCCATCGGCCTGTGCGAATGACCGACAAATCCGAGGGAGTAATCCGCTTCATGGACTTCGATGCGCTTTACCCCTCGGCCCTCCTTTTCCTGCCTTCGTACCGATACGTACTGCCGCGTCAGTGCGTGCCTGTCTTTTTTGCCGCCGTAAGAGAAATCGGAGAAAGGAATTTGAAGCTCCCTCGATAGCCGTTTGAGAAGATCCACCGTATTCCAGCCCTTCTTTTCGAGAAGAAAGAGACCGAATTCCCCCCTCCTCGCGGGAACGAGGTCCGCGATTTCTTCAACGATAAAATCTTCGGGTTTTACCTTGAGCTTCATTACGGGAAGTATACCAGACCCCGGGCCGCGGTCAGCGGGACAGGCAGTCTTTCTGCCCGCGGAGAGATGTCTTTTTCGTTAAGAAATATTCACATGCAAAACACATCCCCGGAACATCTTGCACAAGAAGATTGACAAGGCATCCCACATATGGTTTACTATAAGTACACTTATTTAAATCTTCCATGAAATAAAAAAGCTCACCAAGCTTCTACCAGTCAATCGAGAAAACTGTTGCGATAGAAACAGGGTCTCTCAACTTAACGACTTTCAGAACGTGACTGCCGAGGGAATTAGCCCAAGGCCAGCTTGTCAGGAGGTGTCTATGTTCAAGAACATGATAAGAAAATCAGGGGATATGAAGTGCAGGCCGGCATTATCAGCACAATGCCTTATTTTGTGCCTCATGGTGATAATCGGTCTCGCTCTGGTATATATGGTGACCGCGCCTGGAGAACGGGGGGATGTCCGTCACCGGGTTTCGCATAACCCCGCCGTCGCGGGGGTGAATGAAGCGAGGGAACCGGTC
>DATJWU010000284.1:0-7134 GCA_035501055.1 Thermodesulfovibrionales bacterium | reverse complement strand
GAAAACTCCATTGCTGCCGGGGCTCGCCGCATCGAGGTGAGCATAGAAGAGGACAGGAAAAACGACCGGCTTGCGGTCAAAATAGCCGACGACGGCAAGGGGATGGACGAGGATACGCTGAAAATGGTTGCCGACCCCTTTTACACCACCAAGACGGTGCGGAAGGTGGGGCTCGGGTTACCGCTCCTCAAGCAGTCCGCCGAGGAGTGCGAAGGGTCTTTTTCGATCACGTCCGAAAAGGGCAAAGGCACTACCACCACCGCGGTCTTCAGGCTCAGCCATATCGACCGAAAACCCCTGGGGGACCTCGGGGCAACATTCGTGGTGCTCATCGCCGGAAATCCGGCAATCGATTTTTCCCTCACCTACAGGAGTGACGGGCATGTCTACCGGTTCGATACCTCCGAGATCAGGCAGGACCTCGGTGAAATACCGCTTCATTCCCCGGCGGTCCTGAAGCTCATACGGAAGCATATCGAGGACGGAATGAGGAAAGGCGCGGCGCAGGGGGCCTAGCGGCTGTTTTTTTCGCCGAAAGAGACTGAGGTGCAGAAGAGCGGTACGGTCGCACACGCGAGAGAATTTGCCAATGCTGTTTTGAGACTGGTAGTATGCAAAAGAAGGAGGATAGATGAGCAACCCAAGAATTCTCGTTATTGATGACGAGGCGATTGTGCGGATCAGCTGCCAGAAGTGCCTCACCCCCGAAGGGTATGACGTTGACGTAGCCTCCAGCGGCATCGAGGGAATGCAGCTGACGCAGGAACACCGGTACGACCTTATCTTGACGGACCTCAAGATGCCCGATATGGACGGCATGGAGTTCCTCACCCGGATACGGTCGACCCAGCCCGAGACCAAGGTGATCATGATCACCGGCTACAGTACCGTCGAGCACGCGGTAAAGGCGATAAAGCTCGGCGCGGACAACTATCTCGAAAAACCCTTCACCCCCGACGGGCTCGTGGCTGCGGTGAAGGAGGCGCTCGACTCGGGCAAGAAATAGATCCGGATGGCCGCAAGGCACTGAGGGCATGCGACCTTGGCGATGGCTGATGAGAAGGGAAGTATCCTCGTTATCGATGATGACGAAATCATCCGGAAGAGCTGCGAGAGGATTCTCTCTTCCGAAGGCTACACCCTCGAACTCTCGGGAAATCCGACCGAGGGCCTGAACAGACTCAGAAAAAAGGCGTTCGATCTCGTGCTCACCGACCTCACCATGCCCGGGATGAGCGGCCTCGAAGTACTCAAGGATATCAGGGAAGCCTGGCCCGACACCGAGGTGATTGTGGTGAGCGGTTTCGGCACGGCGAAGATGGCGGTTGAAGCCCTGAGATACGGCGCATACGACTTCATAGAGAAGCCCTTCACCCCGGAACAGCTCACCAACCTTGTCTCCCGGTGCATCGAGCGAAAACGACTCTTCGACGAAAACCTGCGGCTCAAGCAGGAAGTGCACTCCCTGTTCAGCGTCGAGAATGTCATCGGCGCTTCCCCGGCGATGCAGAGGGTCCTTCAGTTGGTCCTGGCCGTCGCGCCGACCGACACCACGGTCCTGATATCAGGGGAAAGCGGAACCGGCAAAGAGCTCCTCGCGCGGGCTATCCACCTGAGCAGTCCCTTTCGCGACGAGCCGTTTGTGGTCGTCGATTGTATCGCGACCCCTGATGATCTTTTGGGGGCCGAGCTGTTCGGACAGGCAAAAGGCTCCCCCGGAACGGCTCATGAGCCACGCGCCGGCCTCATGGAACTCGCCGGCAAGGGGACTCTGCTCTTCGATGAGATAGGCAGCCTCAGCGCCGCGATGCAGGCCAGGCTCCTCAGGGTGCTGCAGCAAAGGGAATTCAGGGCCGCTGGAGGAAAGAACGTGATAAGAATGGACGCACGGGTTATCGCCGTGACGAACCGGGATCTCTCCCGGATGGCAACGGAGGGCGCTTTCAGGGAAGACCTCTTCTACCTCCTGAATGTGTTCCCTATCCATCTCCCTCCTCTGAGGGAAAGGAGGGAAGACATCCCTGCCCTGACCGAGCATTTTCTCCGCCGCTATTCAAATGGGTCTGGAATGAAATCCTCTCCGGTCTCTCCCGGTGCTCTCAAACGCCTTATCCTCTACGACTGGCCGGGGAATGTGCGGGAACTCGAAAATGTCGTCCACCGCGCGGTTATCCTCTCCAAAGGAAAGACCGTGAGGCCGGAGCATATCCTGATAACCGGAAAACAGGGAGCGGATGTTCCGAGGACGAGCAAAGAGCTGAAGGCGATGAAAAAGGAGCTGAGGGTGCGGTCGGTGACGGATCTCGAGCGGGCCTTTGTCATCGCAGCTCTTGAGCGCGCACAGTGGAATGCCACAAAGGCCGCCAAAGATGTGGGCATGCAAAGGACGAACTTCCAGGCCCTCCTCAGAAGGCACGGGATCAGACGGGAACCCCGGTAGAATCTCTCTCAAATCTGTTTCTGTGGTTAGTCCGTATTATTCATGCACAACCCTCCTTGCGGGAGGCATCTGGGCTAGAAAGAGGATGCGCGCTCCTTACCCTTATGTTTCAGGATGCGTGAATGATGAGGACGCTGATTACGTTTCGAAGCCGGACAGGTCCCTACCAGCCGATTTCCCTCCTGTGCGCTCGAACTCCGCAATGACCTGGGCGCCCAGCAGCAGGATTACGGCAGCGGCCTCGATGCTGAGCAGCGTCACCACCGCCGTGGCAAAAGAACCGTAAATTACATTCACGAGGGACAGGGTCGAGTAATACCAGACCAGCAGGTGACGGGTAATCTCCCACAGAAAAGTTGCGGTCACCCCGCCGATGAATGCATGACGAAAGGTGATACGGCCTACCGGCATGACCAGGTAAAGAGAAGTGAGCATCAGCACCTCTCCGGCTATTCCGAACACGTACAGCGCAATGCCCGAGAGGCCTTCGAGACTGAGCCTCAGGCCCATAACCGCGAGGTGCGCCGTTTCAAGCCGCTCCAATGCCCCCGCGACAAAGGACACGAGCAATATGCCGAAGGCGAGCAGAGAGATGTACACATAGGGGATTACTGCCGAGACGAGAAAATGACGCCGCTGAATCCTCACACGATGAAAAAAAATCACCGACATCGCATTCTCGAGGACCGTAAAGGCTATGGAGCTGAAGAACAGCATGACGAGAAACCCGATTGCGCCCACCACGTGGCGGTGTTCCAGGAATATCCGCACCTGTTCGGTCAACGCCGCCGCATGCCCGGGGATGACCAGCTCGAGGTGTGTTGCCACGATGTGGAAGAGCTGTTCCTGTGCTACGAGATGAGAAAGCACGATCAGCGTGAGGATCAGCATCGGCACAATCGACAGCAGTGTATAATAGGCGATGGCACCGGACAGGAGCAATCCCTGGTTCCTCTGGAACCCGCGCAGCACCTTCATCAGGAAGCCGCCGAGTTCACCGGGTAATCTTTCGATCCTTTTCTTTTTCGTTGACACCGTGTCCGCGTCTCCCTTTTAACAAATACTGGCAAGGCGAGCGTGGTGAGAAGCCTTGTATTGTGAGACGTGAAGGAACTTGCCGACCACAGCGGTGTCCTCAATGCGGAATATCACTTTCCGTGAAATCCTCGGGATAACTCATTTTGGAATCTCATCGCGTGTACAAGGCTTTGATCCATGTCCACCTTACGAGGGTCACAACATCTGGGGCACCTAGACTTCGGTGGCCCATCCCTTCCCCTGTCTCCCGACCGCTCTTTTCATGGTGTTGAGAAATGAGGACCGCAGGGTCTCGCTCATCAGCGCCCTTTTCACGGGGGAAAGTCTGAGGAATCCGCCCAGCACCCCGCGCATGAAGTGATGGGTGATATTTCCGGGGTCATCGAATATCCTGTTCTGGAGAGTCCCCCTTTCGAGGCATTGCAGGAGCACCCTCTCGAAGGTTGACTCGGGATGGATGACCCTCTGGCCGCGCTTCACCAGAGAAAGGGCGCCGGTGGTGCATTTCAGGGCGCAGACCCCGCAGCCGAGGCAGATATCGGCATTGAGCACAGGCTTTTTCTTCCGCGGCCCACCGCCTCCGTCCGCAACCATTTCAATCGCTTTGATCGGGCAGGCCTTCGCGCATTTGCCGCAGCCCGCGCACGTGCCGTCATTGCACCCGGCAATGAACGTAGAGGTGACGACCGTATTCGCGTATCCGTGCGTGTTGATCCCGCGCAGGACATTACAGCAACAGCTGCAGCAGTGGCACATAAAGCTTACGTTTCTTCGCACATTATCGGCGATAAGGACCAGCCCCAGTTCTCTCGAACGAGAGAGGTTCTCGAGCATCTCGGTCTTCGAAACTTCCCTCGCAAAGCCATGCCTGATGAGATACTCGGCCCCGTACCCGAACGAAGAGCAGGTATCGAGCGGGACCTCACATTTCTTCTCGCCGACATGGAACTTCTCGTGGCGGCAGGAGCAAAGGCCGATCGAGAACTTTTTCGCATCGCGCACAATTGCCGAGGCCTTTTCGTAATCGAGGATCTCGACATGGTCGGGGTCCTTTATCTGCGTTTCGTGAGGCAGCGCCCTGAAGAGGGAAGTCTTCTCGCCGTGACCGAAGTTTGCGGCGTAGAGAGAATCCTCGTCATTGAGATAGCGGTGAAACAGTTTCGCCATTTTCCCTGTCTCGAGGTCCTTTCCCGTTCTCATCATCGTAAATTCAAAGAGTCCGATCATCAGGGGGGAGGGCATATAATAGAAGTTCTCTCCGGCCTGGATGTCCATGACGAGGCCTTTCGCACAGAGGCCGTCAAGCATGGTGCGGAGCCGGAGCCCGTCAAGCGAGGTATGTTTTTCGAGCCCGGAGAGTGTCGAAAACCCGAAGGGCATCGAGACCACGAACCGTGCCTCCTCCGGGGAATAGAGTTCCCTCAAAATTGTATAAAGGGTCTCGTTCTGCGGCGCCCTGAAGGTGAGGCCGTCAATCTTCTTCCCGAGCGTATGATAAATGTCTTTACCGGCTAAATGTCCCATGGGGTGCTCATGCCTTTGCCGAATGCCACAGCTTTTGCGCCTTCCTCTTCACTTATAGGCATCATCATGATGCTCAAAGTCGAGAAAACTTATCATCTTCTTTTCTTCATTCACTTCGTATACCAGAACGAAATGACCGATATGAACCCTTCTTTTACCTTTCAAAACGTTCCTCAGGGGCTTGCCGATTGTGGGATTTTCAGCTATTTGCAAAATCTTCTTAACTACGGTTTGATAATGTCGCTTATCCTTCCCTGCAAGCTTCCGCAAGGACTTCTCAAGCCCCTCCTTAATTTCAAAGGAATACATAATTATTCCGCTATGCCCTTAAGATGCGCCGCGAGATCCTTCTTCGTCCTGAATATTTTGCCTTTGCTCTTTGCGGTTTTCTCGACCCGCCTGACAAAATCATCCCGAAAGGCACCTTCAGGGGGATAGAGCTGCTCCTCCAGGGCCGATATGAGACGTCCTATTACATCTGCCCTGACACGCTCCTCTATCCTAGGCAGCAGCTTGTCAATAAGGGCGTTTTCATCTATCACTTGGCCTTTTGCCTTCATAACCGAACCTCCTCTCTGATTTCATTATACAATAGCAGCCTAAAGATCAGACTCAGCCTACCGCTCGTTTCTCTCACCCGCGGGTCAATCTATGCTGCCCATTTTAGACCTCGACTTGCATAATCAAGCATCACGTCAAACACCCTGTCACACTTTTGCTTGAATAAAGCCCGGTCATAAGTCTCCGGTAGATTCTTATCCGATACCTGCGCCACAGCCGACCGAACAACCTCTTTTGTCTGAGAGTCCTTATGTCAATTTTGGTGTCTGACCCCACAGATTGACTCACGAATGAACCCAGGCGTAATGAGCAGTTCAGCGGCGCTCTTGTTCAGGAGTGAAGCCATGACGCGCTCAACGCCCTTCGCAAGATGGGGCGCAAGCTCGGCGTCTGATTTAATGCCGAGGCTGGATTCTATGAACCGTGTGGTAGAGGAGTATTCTTCAGACTCTTCAGATACTCTTTCAGCATCTTGAGACTTACGGGTTCGCCTTCGAACGCCATTGAGGCGTGTACCTGTTTTGGAATGCTTTCCAGGTAACGCACCTTTCGCTCTTCCGGCGTAAGGCTTGTCCGCCAATGTTCGACTATGTTTTGGGGTGTTTTCGTCTTTTTCATTACCGCCCTCGCTTGATATTTTTATCATAGCACAGCCGGACCTTCCATTCTCTTCAATGTGTCAATGTTGGTGTCTGACCTCACACATTCACATATTCCTTTGAGCGCTGGAACATCTCTGGTTGTCCAGTGCCCCAAGCGCTCTCAGATCTCTCTCCTTTTCTTTCCGATTAACGAGCGCGGTTAGCTTAAAACAGCCTTCCCTGATCATTGGATGCTTCTTTTGCAGAGACTCCTGCGTTGACTTTCTTTAAATTCACAATTGAATTAATATCCAAGTCTGTCTTTTCTTTCGCATAGGCCGCTCTGAGAGCATCAAAGAAAACAAGCTTCCAATTCTCATTTTCAAAATGTTCTCTAAAAAGTGGCGAAGTCATCTTATTATTAAATTGAGTTTCTCTTTCCTCAGGCAGTATCATGAATTTGTCAACTACCGGCTCCACATTGGAGCCTCTCATTATTGCACTCATCATGCTCGTCGTTGATTCGATCTCAAAAACTGCATAAATCCTATTGCCCTTTATCCAGAGCAAATCGATATTTTCGATTACCTCCTGATTTGTGGCATTATCGACTTTCAATCGCTTTAGGGTCATATATTCCGACAATTTCTTAATTTCGAGAGTATTATCCCTTTCACTCTGTTCCCTTCTGCCGATCCAAATATCATGTCCTTGTTTCTTACCTATTAAGGCTAGAATAGCAATCATCTCACTATGTTCATTGATTCTCTGCTGAATCTCGGGCTTTAACATCCAATATCCGCCCGCGACCTGGCGCGCGTAAATTTTCAGAGCATCCATAATGCTCGTGCTATCGGAGGTAAGAGAATTAGGGAACTCTGTGCTTACGGCACCCCAAACCTCAGTAAATGTAACTTTGCCTTTCTGGTGCAGCTTCCTATAAACAGTCTGTTCCACTCGTTCAGTTAATGGAATCTCATTCAAACGAGG
>DATJWU010000283.1:0-3617 GCA_035501055.1 Thermodesulfovibrionales bacterium | reverse complement strand
GAGGAGCGTTTCGGCAAGGGCCGCCTTGTCGATCGGGCAGCCCCAGAGCTCGTAGTCGAGATACACATGGTCCGACACGGGCGTCGACATAGGGAGGGCGCTGACGAGGTCGGGAGACGGATAGACGTATCTCTTATAGTCCGCGACATTGGACCAGTTCCTGAGCGCCTGGAGTCCCCCTGCTGTTGCGCAGGCCCCTATGGACATGAGCCACCTGGATCTTTCCCGGATTTCGACGATCTCTTTCTTCTGCCTGTCGGTCGAGATGGAACCCTCCACGATTCCTATGTCGTACTCTTTCAGCTGCGCCTTGTCGAGCGCCTCGCGAAAATAGGCGATATTGATAAATTGAAGGAGATCAAATAGGTCCTCTTCAAGGTTCAGGATCGAGAGCTGACACCCGTCGCAGGAGGTGAATTTGAAAACCCCTATCCGCGGTCTTTTCATCTCAGGCCTCCCTCACATCCAAGAAATCCTCCACCTCGGTATACTTGAAGACTGCGCCGTCTTTGCAAACAAATTTTGGTCCGAAGAAACAATGACCGCAGACACCCATGCCGCAGTTCATGTTTCTCTCCATCGAAAGAAAAATCTTCTCGCCGGGAACGCCACGGAGAAGCAGGTCCCTGATCGTGGATCGCATCATCACCTCGGGCCCGCAGATGAATACAGTCGTTCCGAGGGGATCGAACGAGGCTTTTGAAAGCAGGCGGGTAACGAGCCCCACTTCGCCCTTCCAGTATTCTTCGGGGTCCGCCTTGTCGACGGTGAGCAGGACCTGGAAAATGTCCCTGTACCGCGGGAACTCGTCCCGGTAGATAATGTCCTTGGGTGTCTTTGCGCCGTAAAGGATGATGTCCCTTCCTGGGCAGGACCTCCTCTCGGCAGAGAGAGACCGTATGACTGACCTCAATGGCGCGATACCGACTCCGCCTGCAATTATCATGACGTTTCTGTTCTCCGTTTCCTCCATGGGCCAGCTTCTTCCGAAGGGGCCCCTTACACCGATGACATCTCCTTCATTCATTTTGGAAATCGCCGTCGTCACGTCCCCGGCAACCCTCAAGGTATGGAGCACGTCGCGATCGGAGGTGCCGGAACTGATCGATATTGCCGATTCCCCAACGCCGGGCACATAGAGCATGTTGAACTGTCCCGGCAGAAACCTGTAGGCCCTTTCAATCTCCCTGTCATTGATCTTGAGGGCATAGGTCCAGGTGTCACGGGTCTCTTTCCTTATCCACTTTATCGTAGCCGCGAAGGGTAACGACTTATCGTACACGTCTCAACTCCTCCAGTTCGTGCGTGATATCGATGCCAACGGGACACCACGTGATGCATCTGCCGCAGCCGACGCACCCCGGCCTCCCGAACTGGTCGATCCAGTAGGCGAGCTTGTGGGTCATCCAGTGCCTGTATCGTGCCCTCCGGGTGGGCCTGAAATTTCCGCCGTGGACCCTGGCAAAGTTCTTCGAGAAACAGGAATCCCATGCCCTCTTCCTCATGCCGGAAAATTCCCTGAAGTTGCCGGTGATGGCCGAGGCCGAGAGAGTGTCGTAGCTCGAGCTGCAGAAGCAGGTGGGGCAGACCATCGTGCAGTTCCCGCATTCGAGGTCTTTGGTCGCAATCTCAGTCCACCTCGGGTGCTCCAGGTTCCTGTAGATGATGCCGGGGAGGTCGCTGGTCTTCATTGATTTTTTTATCATCTCCCTGCACTGGGAGATTCCGGTCCTCTTTATATCAAGGTCGATATCCTGCGTTTCCTCATGAGGCAATCTTTCAAGCGCCTTTTCGCCTTCGGCGCTACCGTCCTCGATCAGGAAATATCCGGGGATTTCAGTGATCATAAGATCGAAACCATCTTTTGCCTCGGGGCCGGTCCCCATCGAATCGCAGAAGCAGTTTTCGCCCGGATGGAGACAGTTCACGGCGACGATGAAGATGTCTCTCCTCCTGCGTTCGTATTCCCGCTCCTGAACAGGGCCTTCGAGGAAGACCTTGTCGAGCAGCTTGAGGGCCGCAAGGTCGCAAGCCCTTACTCCGACAAAGGCCATCGGCTTTTCTTCCTTCTCCTCGCTATCAACAATGACGCTCTTGGCGGTCTTCCGGAAGGCAAAGAGTTTCTCTGAAGAGGGATGCAGGAATTTCTTGAACGAGTCGGGGCCGGGTGTAAAGGTGAATACGCCCTCGGCTCTCTGTTCTTCAAGCCGATAGCTCCCGGCGCCCTGACGGTCCCTGTACCCGGCGGGGATGTCGCCAAAGGATATCTCTGACATGACGATAGTGCCGTTCTCCACCCGAGGCCCGATTATCCGGTACCTTTCTTCGAGTATTTCGAAGACCGCCTTGAAATTCTCTTTTCTGATCTTCGCCGTTTTCACCGGGAAATGGCCCTCACTTTGTTTTACTCAGTCTCGTCAATATATTATCCTTAAAACGGCAGTCGTTCTCACAAAGTCTCAAAGAATGCAAAGAAATTCGAATATTTATATGCATAACTTAGCGCGACTATAAGCTGCGTATCCTCCGGTTGGTGACCTCCTCTTGTTTAACTCTGACCATAGAACCTATCGGAATATCAGATTTATTCATTCCTCTGATAAAGAAAGCTTCAATCTCATCCGGCTCCGGTGTAGTTGAATAAAGGAGCCATTCCTTGAAGGCAACGCCCTTCAGGACATCTCCGTTCGGCTTGATAATTTCGATATCGCACGTCTTGATTTCGCGAAAATCAGAAAATGCCTTGTCCCCCACGAGGAGAACACCATGCCCCCTGATGTCAAAAGCTTCCACGACCTTAAATGTTCTTGGCATATTCTCTATGAATGATGAAGCACAGGAGCCGTGCCGAAACGTGTTCGCCTGGGGTGCATCGCCATGTTAAGCGTTTGATGAAATTGGTTGCCGTTTTAGGGCGACGTAATTGAATCTCGTATGGCTGACCAACCGAGTGACAGGTCAGCCAGTTCGACTACACTTGGGTCACGGAAGATGATTTCATCCAGTGCAACGACCTTGGCTTCAGAGGCCGGAACTGTTTCCCCATCTGAAACTGCCACGTCCCATCGTCTTGATCGTGCCTGACAAGCAAGATAGGCTTACCTTCTTCGATGATCTCCCGCGTTGTATCTGTAAAAGGCCATTTTATTTTCATAATCTTGTCTGACGGACAGTTACACTATTGGCAGCCTCTACTCGACATTAATTACGCAATTATTGGTGCCGAAAGGATTTGGGACCAATTCTGCTCCAGGAATATCTTGCGCCCATGTTCCGTCTACGAAATACTTATATTCGTACCTCCCGGGAGAAAGTTTGACCATGATTCGCCAGGTTCCGTCCTTGCCTTTCTTCATGGGCATTGATTTCGTATTCCAGTCATTGAATGTTCCTGCGACATACACTTTTTTGGCTTCCGGAGCACGGAACGTGAATTCTATTTGCTGCATAGTAGCAGCTCTCCCTGTGGACTCTTTTTTTTTCTTAACCGTCTCTAATGCCGCCATAACTATTTTTCCCTCCCCGTAATGTAAATTGATGAGTCTGTGAGCGTGAAGACACTGAAAACTTGTGCATTTTACATACAGAATGTCATCCCAGCGAGATGCCATCCGTCT
>DATJWU010000282.1:0-4234 GCA_035501055.1 Thermodesulfovibrionales bacterium | reverse complement strand
CCGGCGAGATTAAGGCAACCATTTCCTTACCCGGTCCAGATCATTACCTTCATCCGACTAAGGACGGCAGCTTGCTTTACGCGGTAAACGAAGCGGAGAAGGGAGAAAGGACTTCGGTTACCGTGATAGACAGCGTCACCGACAAAGTGGTAAAGGATATCCCGATCCCTCTTGAATCAGGGGAGAAGGGTGCGTTGCATCACGGAGAATTCGCGAAAGACGGGAGGTATTTTTTCGTCTGTAACGAAGGGGGAAGGACAGTGGCAGTCATAGACACGGCGAAACTTGAGGTCGTAAAAACGATCAGGGCCGGGATGGGAGCAGGACATCCGGTAATGACGAAGGATGAAAAGTACATATTTGTCATCCAGCACAAGGACAACACGGTCACCGTAATCGACGTAGACAAACAGGAGGTCGTGAAGAATATTTCCGTAGGAAGCGGGAAGAAACAAGCCCACGCCTCCTATTTCACACCGGATGGCAGGTTCTTCTATATGGTCAATGCCGAAGATAACACGATAAACAAAATCGATACCGTAAAGATGGAAGTAGTTTCAAAGATCCCTGTGGGGAAGTCCTCGATGTTTTTCGGCATAAAGGAAGGAGAAACTTTTCCCGCTACCGAATGAGATGTACAGTAAATCGTGAGGAAACGCATTACTTGACCGGTTTCATAAGAAGCCGAATGACAATTCAGGGGGTGGACTATGGAAGATGGAAAGATGTTTGACGAAAAGCTGTCAAGGAGAGGGCTTCTCAAAGGTGCGGCTGGAGCTGCCGGGATTGCCGCCCTGACATCGGGAGGACTGAGTCTCTTTTCAAAGGCTGAAGCCAAGGGCGGTCCAACTGAAAAATGGCCGTGGCCGTATGTGAAACTCGACCCTGAAAAGACCGCAGAGCTTGCCTATAATGAATGGTACAGGGTATTCTGCGGGGCGGCGGTTATCAGCAGCGTATTCAGCCAGCTCAGGGAGAAGGTGGGTGAGCCCTACACGTCATTTCCTATCGATGCGTATGTTTTTCTTGAGGGGGGAATAGTCGGATGGGGAACAATATGCGGCTCCAATGCCGGAGCCAACATTGTAAGCAACATGATTGTCGGCCCTAGGATCGCAGGCCCTGAATGTGAAAACGGCGCAGCAATCGGCGCTGACGCCCTGCAATGGTATTCCGAAACAGCCCTCCCTTCTTACACGCCTAAAGAACCCAGGGTGAAAGCAACAATCATCCAGACAACGAGCGAATCTCCTCTTTGTCACGTATCGGTCGGCAAGTGGATGAAGGCTTCAGGTTATGCCATCGGCAGTCCTGAAAGAAGAGACAGGTGTGCCCGTGTAACTGCAAGCGCTGCATATCACCTTGTCCAGGATCTGAATGCCTGGAAGGATGGTACGTATAAGCAAAAAACCACGTGGAAAGCGGTATCAAACGTAGGGATCACGGCGCAGCAGAACTGCACTGAATGCCACGGGGCAAATGTGCCAACGGCTCCTTCTGCGAAGAAGTGAGACAAGGGTCAAAAGTCACGGATGGGCGGGAAGCAATCCGCCCATCCTCGGAAAACTCAGCCCTGCATCGTGTCTGATCATTCAAGACAAGAAGTTTACACTCGTCTTCCCGTTCGACTGGATCAGCCTCCGCACGTCGGCCAAGTCTTTGCATGTTATGTATGGTACCCAGGATTTTATGAGAGATGGTTATTCTTGGAAAGACACGCCCGCGCTTAAAGCCGTCGCGTTTAGTAGGAGGGAAAGCCAACACTTGCAAAAACTTTCGTGATGAGGCACATCCGCGTTGCGTAGAGCGGTCGTTGCGGCGCGGACTTCTACACGTACTCCTTTATTACCATTCGATCGTGTATCCGAGTATTTCCATTTGAACATCTCACCTTTGGCAAAAACCGTCTGCTTCGGTTAAGGGTGGGGAATGGTTGAGACCTGAAGTGTCAGTGTCTGACTGGTCGAGTCCTGTCTTTTCCCTCTGAAGTTCCTCCGCTATTCCTGCGGGTAAGGGAAAGAGGCACGGCGTTGGAAAACAAATCCTTTAATACATTTCTTAAGTATCTGGAGAAACGCGCCCCTCGATCAACAGATTCTCGGCAGCTGCTCACCGGGAAGCATATCGAGCATGCGCGTGCCGCCGATCGGCGTTTCGAGGAGCACCATTCCCTCGGGAGAGTCGGTCACCTCTCCGATGATCCGGGCTGAAGCGCCGTAAGGGTGCTCCCTCATCCCCGCCACGAGGGCCTCCGCGTCTCCGCGACCGACGATCGCCACAAGTATCCCCTCGTTCGCCACGTAAAGGGGGTCGAATCCGAGGAGTTCGCATGCGCCCCTCACCTGGTCCGGAACAGGGATCGATGCCTCCCGAATCCTGAGACATTTACCGGATTCCTTCGCAGCCTCTTTCAGTGTCGTGGCAAGGCCCCCCCTGGTCGGGTCCCGCATGAAGCGGATATCTCCGGTGACCTCCGTCATTGCACCGACGAGTCCGTTGAGCGGCCTCGTGTCGCTCAGGAGAGGCGGCTCGAAGGAAATCCCGTTTCTCCCTGCGATGACCGCCATGCCGTGGCTTCCGATCTCACCGCTGATCACGACCACATCGCCCGCCCTGATGCGGGACGAAGAGATCTCGACACCGTCAGGGAGGACCCCGATGCCTGCGGTATTGATGAATATCCCGTCGCCCTTGCCCTTGTTCACCACCTTCGTGTCCCCGGCGACGATCCTGACCCCGGCCTTCTCCGCAGCCGCTGCCATGGACGCAACAATCGTCTTTAAGTCTTCTATCGGGAACCCTTCTTCAATGATAAAGCCGGAAGAAAGATAGAGCGGCTTCGCACCGGCCACCGCAAGGTCATTGACCGTCCCGTAGACCGCAAGCTCTCCGATGTTGCCCCCCTCGAAAAAGAGGGGCGAGACCACGTAGGAATCCGTCGTAAAGGCGAGTCTGCCCTGAACAGGATCGAGGATGGCGGAATCGCCGTATCCGCTGATGCCGAAGGCGGGGCCAAAGTGCTCCGCGATCAGTTCATGCATCAGCCTGCCCCCGCTTCCGTGGCCGAGACGTATCCTATCCATGACTCTTCATCCTCTCCCGCACAAGATAGGCCTGACCGAGAGAAATGCAGGCATCGTTGCAGGGGACCGCTTTGTTGGTATATACCTTCAGGTCCGCCGCCTGCAGGAACGCACGCGTCCTGTTGAGGAGATAGCGGTTCTGGAAAGTTCCGCCGCTTAAGGCCACGTCTTTCATCCGGGAGAGCTCCACGGTTCTCATCACGACCCTTAGTATAACACTCGCCACAGTGTTATGAAATTTCGTCGCGATCTCTCTTCTGTCCCTTCCCTCCGCACAGTCGTTCAGGATCGCGAGCACCGCGGGCGAGAAGTCGATGACCATTGCCCTGTCCGCGACGATGTTCACAGGATAGTCTTCATCCCTGTCCTCCCGGATAAGCGCTTCGAGTGCGATCGCGGCCTCTCCCTCATAGGTATTTCGGTCGCAGAGCCCGATCAGGGCGGAGACCGCATCAAAGAGTCTGCCCGCGCCTGAGGAGAGCGGCGCCAGTTCCCCGGAACGGCAGACCTTGATAACCCTCTCGATATTCTCTTTTCCGTACCGTTTGATGAAGCCGAGCGGCTCGAGGTAATCCATCACCTCATCCCCAACCGCATCGAGCACGTAACTGACCGCGGTCCTCCATGGCTCGTGGATCGCGGATTCGCCTCCGGGGAGCGGTATGTACCTGAAATGGCCGACGCGCTCAAACCCTTCAACCCCTGCGATGAGAAATTCCCCGCCCCAGAGGTTTCCGTCCGTGCCGTAGCCTGTGCCGTCAAAGGCTACTCCGATGACCTTGCCCACCAACCCCTCCTCCGCCATGACAGACCCGATATGGGCATAGTGATGCTGGATGCCGTATATCTCTTTTTGCCCGTTCTTTCCCGTGCCTTGGCGCAGGGCCCACTGAGTCGAAAGGTATCCGGGGTGTAAGTCGTGCCCTATCGCCACAGGGTCGGCACGATAGACCGCCTTCATATTTTCGAGGCACTCCTCGAAGAAATGGAGAGTCTCATAATTTTCCATATCGCCGATGTGCTGGCTGGGAATCGCGAAGCTCCCTTTGGTGATCGTAAAGGTGTTCTTCAGGTCTGCGCCGCACCCGAGGACCTCGGGCCCCGCCGAGTGGAGGGGAATGGCTTCAGGTGCATAGCCGCGGGAACGGCGG
>DATJWU010000281.1:0-3226 GCA_035501055.1 Thermodesulfovibrionales bacterium | reverse complement strand
GGTCGAGATGATTGAAGAAATCGCCGTAACCTGCGGCGGTCGGTGAAGATACAACCGCGATCCGCTGCGGAGCCGCGGGCAGGGGAAGGGCGCGGTTCAGGTCCATGATGCCTTCCTTTATCAACCGTTCGATGATCTCCTTTTTCCTTAAGGCCATATCACCCATCGTGTAGGCGGGGTCGATGTCTTTGACATTGAGACTCAGGCCGTACACCTCGTGAAAGGTCACCGAGGCAAAAAGCATGACCTTCATCCCCTGCCGCAGGGGCTCGCTGGTCTGAGCCTCAAATTTATTGCAAAGCTTTCGGTAATCGTACGCCCATATCGTTGCCTTCATTTGCCCTAAGGTCCTGTCGTCATTTTTTTCGATCAGGTCGAGATAGCAGTGGCCGCGCTGGTTGCAGTTGGCCTCGGCGATCTCTGCGATCAGCCAGAGGGCGTCAGGAAAGGCCTGGCCGACGGCGAACCTGATGGCGCTGTTCAGTTCGTGGAGAGTGAACGCTTTTCTGTCCTGTGATGAACGGTTCATCGGATAATTATACCGTGCACGTTCAAGAAAAGGGGAGGCGGGCAGACTGAATAAATCCTTTAGAAGGCGAAGAGCTTACGCGAAGCCGTACTCTTTCCACCGCGAATCCACGAGCTGTTTTATCTCGTCGGACATGAACAGTTCATGGGGCCACTCGCGCGTCATGCCTTCCTCCCGTGTTTTCCGCGTTGCGTCGATGCCCATTTTTGAACCGTAGCGCGGGAAGTTTGCCGCGTGGTCGAGATCGTCGAGTGGACCGTCGGCGATGACCACATCCCTCTTCCAGTCGGTGTTGTTGAGCACACGCCAGGCGGTGTAGGAGATGTTCTGGACATCGACGTCATCGTCAACGATAACGAGGAGCTTTGCGAACATCATCTGGCCTTTGCCCCACAGGCCGTGGATGATCTTCCGTGCGTGGCCGGGGTAGCTCTTTTTGATCGAGATGAGAGCGCAATTATGGAACACCCCCTCCATGGGAAGGTTGATGTCCCTGATTTCCGGAGAATCGAGGCGCATGAGCGGAAGGAAGATCCTCTCTGTGGCTTTGCCCATGTAGCAGTCTTCCATCGGAGGCTTGCCCACAATGGTGGCGGGATAGATCATGTCTTTTCGGTGAGTGATGCAGGTCACGTGGAAGACGGGATAATAATCCGCTGCGGAATAAAAACCGGTGTGGTCCCCAAAAGGACCTTCGACGCGCATTTCGCCGGGTTCAAGATACCCTTCAAGGACGAGTTCGCTGTGGGCAGGGACTTCGATGTCCGAGGTGATACACTTTACCATTTCGACAGGCTGTCGTCTCAGAAAACCCGCGAAGAGCATCTCGTCGATGGACTCGGGGAGGGGGGCGCTCGACGCGTAGATGACCGCCGGGTCGCCGCCGACCGCGACCGCCGCGGGCATTCTCATCTTCATGGTCTTGTACTTGTCGTAATGCCGCGCGCCGTCCTTATGGATGTGCCAGTGCATGCCGGTGGTCGTCCTGTCGTAGATATGGATCCGGTACATGCCGCAATTGGGACGGCCCGTTTCCGGGTCTTTCGTAAAGACCATCGGAAAGGTGATGAACCTGCCTTCATCAGACGGCTGTCCGTCTCCCGGCCAGCATTTGATAATCGGGAACCTGCCGAGGTCGGGGTTGTCCTTTTCTATGACCTCCTGACAGGGCGCGCTCCTGACGCGTTTCGGCAGGTACTTCGAGAATTCGAAGAGTTTCGGAAGCATCGCCAGCTTCTCGGCGAGGGTCTTGGGCGGCGCCTGGTTCAGAAGGTCATCGATCCGGCGCCCCACGTCATCGAGTTCATCAACCTCGAGGGAAAGACTCATTCGTTCGAAAGAGCCGAATATATTTGTTACCACTGGATATGCGGAGCCCTTTACCTTCTCAAAGAAGAGGGCCTTCCCTCCGCCGGGACTCTTGCACATTCTGTCGGTGATCTCCGAGATCTCGAGTATCGGATCGACCTCTGTCCCGACGCGGTGAAGGAGGCCGCGTGTTTCCACGACCGCAAGGAATTCGCGCAGATCTTTGTATGCCATCTGCAATGATAACATGTTCTCCCTGTCCTGATCCAGAGAACATCGCCGGTGATCGAAAAGAGGTGAAAATGTTCCACCGGAATGATTCAATACGAGGCGGACTCATTCCAGAAACAGGAGGTTATGGACATGACGGTGAAAGAACTTTTGGCGACGAAGGGCAGGGATGTGGTGTCAATGGAGTCAGAGAGCACGGTGGAGGACGCGATCAGGTCGATGAACGCGAGGAAGATAAGCGCCGTGCTGGTTACGGAGGACGGCAAACCCGTCGGGATATTTACCGAAAGAGATGTGGTGCGGGGATATGTGACTACGGACGGAAAGGCCTTCGACAGCATTCCGCTACGGGAGGTAATGACCAGGGAACTTGTCGTTGCAGAACCCCATGATGAACTGGGAAGTGTCATGTCTGTTATGGTGCAGAAGAACATCCGCCATCTTCCCGTCTCGGACAAGGGAAAAATAGCCGGCATGCTCTCGATCCGTGACGTCATACAGACCCAGATAGGCAAGATGACCGCCGAGATCCATTACCTGAAGGATTATATCGCAGGGTATTAGGGTATTAGAGAACGGAGGTGGGCCTGGTTTCTATTTTAGAAAGGTATTCGGAGGACGAAAGATATGGCGAAAAAAGAAAGACCTTTGCCGAAGCCAGCGACGACACCCTTTGGAAGGAAGAAGGGTATGGAGGAGCCGCAGGGAGGTACTCCCCTGATGGCCGACGAGATGGCTGTGGCAATGGCAGAGGGAAGGATTGAAGAGTTTCTTGAGCGGGAGATGCCGGATAACGAGTACGCAAGAAAGCTTGCATCGATGATGCTGGGGATGACGGGGATGGCGGTGCCCGCGGGGATGACCCCTGCCGGCGGAGAAGAACCGTCGGGCTCGCGGACCGGTCCCGCTGAAGACCTGTCAGGACAGGAAGCGTCTTCTGCGCCCCTCCCTCCCGAGGATGTGATAAGGGCCGTTCAGGCCGGAGATGTGGAAGGGCTTCAGGGACTGCTGGAACGCGAATATCGAAAGAGGATGCCTGTTCATGAAGAGGCGGTTCCTGCAGCGAGTGACGAGACGAAAGATCTGCCCTCTCTCTCCTCTGAAGAGAAAGGGGTAATCGAAAGGCTGATGAAGATCGCCTCTGAGAATGATCTTTCG
>DATJWU010000280.1:0-2473 GCA_035501055.1 Thermodesulfovibrionales bacterium | reverse complement strand
AACAGAGCCGGCATTCTCGATTTTTTGCAAAAGTCGCCCAGTCTGAGGTTATTGCGCGGGGAGGGACACGGTGAGGGAGAAGATATCGTGCTCGGCGAGTTTCACCGTGATATCCCCCCCGTGGGAACGGAGGATGTAGCGGGAGATAAAGAGACCGAGCCCCTTTCCCTCGAAGTTCTCCTTCAGGACATTCTTTCCGCGGTAAAAGGGTTCAAAAAGATAGGCGACTTCTCCCCTGGAAAGGCCGTGGCAGGTATTCGATACGTTTATGAGTATCTTCCCCATGGCCTCAAAGGACCTGATCGTGATCACTCCCTCCGACGGAGTGTACTTCATGGCGTTATTGAGAATATTGTCGAAGACCCTCCTCACGAGCCCTTCGTCGCAGGTGCAGACAATGGGTGCCGCGACAGAGTTCTCGATCCTGACCCGCTTGGTGAGGATGCGCGGCCTGTATGCATCGACCGTCTCCCCGATGATCTTCGTGATGTCGACCCGTTCCTTGAAGAGGTCCAGGGGTTTGAACTTCGACGACGAGAGCAGAGAAAGGTCGTTGAGGAGATTGGTGATCCGGTCCACTTCGGTAAGACCGAACCGGATCGTTTCCCGGTATTCCTCCGCAGGCCGCTCCTTCCGCAGCGCGACCTCGAGGTTGCCCTTAAGGGACGCGAGGGGCGAGCGCAGTTCATGGGTCACGGTGGATGAGAAATGCTCCTGATAGGTAAAGACATCAGACACCGGCTTCATCGCGTGCTTCACGAGGTAGCGGCTGAAGAAAAAGGAGAGGGCGAGGATTACCGGCAGCGTGAGAAGCAGCAGCTTCAGGAAATTCCGCTCGTACTGAAACTCCTCGGAGAGGGAGGCGGCGACCCTTCCGGAGAATTCCTCGTTGAGCGGAAAATATGCGACGAGATAGGAGTCATGCCCGACTCGCAGCTTTTCGAACCCGTCCACTCCCGAAAAGGCGTCTGCAAGGAGCTCTTTGTTCAGCCGCGGATAGAAGGTGCGGGTCTTGGGGGACGCGATGATGATCTCGCCGTTTTTGTTGAGGATCTGGAAACGATACTCGTCCCAATGGACCTTGAAGGTGTCGAGCCCGGTGCGGTGGAACTGGTCGACGAACTCGTTCTGGATCTCATCCCGCAGATGCTCCTCCGCGGCCTTCATGATGCTCCGGTGAAAGTAGAGCAGGATAACCGTCTGGAGCAGCACCGTGAAGAGCAGAACGACGAAGGCGAACCGTCTCGTAAGACGTTTCTGGGTGAGGTCAAGCATCCGTGGCCGTTGGGGAAGACTCCTCGATCATGTAGCCGGTGCCCCTCACGCTCCGGATAAAATCCGAGGGGATGAATTCGGCGATCTTTTCACGGAGCGACTTGATATGCACGTCTACGATATTCGTGTTGGGGTTGAAGTCATACCCCCAGACGTTCTCGATGATCTGGGTCCGTGAGAGGGCCTGGCCCTTGTTCCTCAGGAGATAGAGGAGGATCGCATATTCCTTGGGGCGGAGAGGTATCTCTTTGTCTCCGAAGTAGACCTTATGGGAGAGGGTGTCGATCCTGAGCTCCCGGTAGCGCAGCTCTACAAGGCTGTCCTGCTTGCGCCTCAGGAGCGCCCTCACGCGCGCGATAAATTCATCGAAGGCGAAGGGCTTTGTAATGTAGTCGTCGGCGCCGCTGTCGAGGCCGATGACCTTGTCCTTTACCGTGTCCTTGGCCGTGAGCATCATTACCGGGGTCTGGATTTTCTTCTTCCGGATCTGGGCGCAGATTTCGATTCCGTTTATCCCCGGCAGCATAATGTCGAGGATGATCAAATCGTACGGGCTGGCAAACGCAAGGGCAAGACCTGCCTCGCCGTCTGCTGCATGGTCAACGGCGTACTGTTCTTCTTCGAGGCCCTTCTTGATAAAACCGGCTACGCCTTTTTCATCTTCGACGAGGAGTATCTTCATGCCCTTTATTTTATCCTATCGGCGGACTTTTGAGAAGACCTTGCCGGCAAGACTCAGCCATTGACAGGGAAAGGGAGGTGAGCAATAATAGACCAGCTTCTTTTTTTAAAGGATCTTTATGACGCGCGCAAGAAATACAAGAACTATCGGTATACGGAACAGTGGTTCGAGGTTCAGAAGGGGCTTGCCTTTCGCTTTCCTGTTCCTCTTTGTGCTCTCCCTCTTTGCAGGGGCGTTCCACCACCATGCCGACGACGGTGACCACCATGATTGCCCCGTTTGTGCGGCCGGAGCACATTATGCCCCGGCGGACCTCAGCGGCTTTTCACTTCCCTGTCAGCAGCCCGTAACGACGTATGACCCCCCGGTGCTGTCGATGCTTTATGACTTCACGGGAGTCGTACTCCTCTCCTCCCGCGGCCCTCCCGCCTAACCCTTCTGACACGACATCCAACTCACGTGCCATGCGTCGCGTGCGTGCATTTTTGCGCGTGCATTCATCGGAAGAACTAACAG
>DATJWU010000279.1:0-2390 GCA_035501055.1 Thermodesulfovibrionales bacterium | reverse complement strand
GCAGCGCATCGTCTTCACCTGGGTCGCCGCCACATCGGTGAGCTCGCTCTTTTTGTTCGCCGGAGGCACCATACGGAACCCTGTCCTCATCGTCCTTATCCTCGCCCTCTCCGCATGGCTCTTCTGGAATGGTGCGAAGCTTCTCAAAGACCGGAGGGATGAATTTATCTGCCCTTCCGCGTTCAGGCGGATCAACGTCTATATGTTCATCGTTATGGTCTCCCTTACCCTCGACAGACTTTGGGGAGGCTCATGATCAGTGCCATTCTCTTCGACATGGACGGTGTCCTCGTAAAAACGGAAGAGATCAAGGCCTGTTCTTACGCACAGGCCATTGAACAGCTCTGTCCGGGCAGGGCGGGAGAAGAGGAGCTTGTGGCGGCCTACGGCGAGGCCCTGGGCGACGCATTTCAGAGGAATGCCGAACTCTGCCCCATGATCAGCGAATCCGAAATCATCGAGGTCTATAAGGAAGTCGTCGGCAGGTCCCGCCGTGACGTGGCCGAAGCCCTCGTCAGGCGTTTCGACCTGGAACCAGCCCTGCGGCCGAAGATGGCAGAACTGGGCGCGAGCGAGGCGTGGGAGGCGCTCGTGGATATCAGGATGCCGATCTATAAGGCCCTCCTTGCGAATCCCGAGACCATACGGAAGAGTCAGTGGCCCCACAACGTCGCTCTTCTCCATAGAGTCCGGAAGGAGGGATACCGCACAGGCCTCGGAACAATGTCCGACCGGCGTCAGACGGAGCGCATCCTCGAAATCCTCGGACTCACCGGGTACTTCGATGTCGTGGCCACGATCGATGATGTCATGCAGGGAAAACCGGATCCCGGGATTTACCTGCTTGCCTCCCAGAGGCTCGGAGTGTCTCCTGCAGAGTGTCTCGTTCTTGAAGACTCTCCTTCCGGGATCAGGGCAGGCATCGCCGCAGGAATGCGCGTCATCGCGGTGACCACTCCCTTCACCCGCAAGGCGGTCCATGACGCAGACGTCCTCGATGCACGATGGGTCGTCGATGACCCTGCAGACCTTTCGGAGGTATTCGACCGTATGATACAAGACGGGGAGAAGGACTGAACGCAGGTCTTTCTTCCTCTCGCCGCACCGGCTGATACCCTTAAGCGGTGTGCCCCCCTGAAAAGCCGCCCCGTCACCGGTGGCATTCCGCCCAAAGTGTTGTAACCTATAACCAGGATGGAACGCGAACACGCAGTCTGCAGCCTTGACTATCTGACAGGCACTCTCGCCACCGCTTACAAGGGAATGATCACGGCGCTCGTTGCAAAGGATTTCTGCATCATGGAAGACGACACTGCGGTCGTCCTCAGAGGGACGATCCTCTCGATGCCGGAAGGCGAGTATCACGCCTCTCTCATGCGCGAAGGCAGGGAACTTGCGAGGGCGGCACTCTCCCGTGGCCTTTTCGAATTTGAGGTTCCCCAGGATGCCCTGCGGGGGACGACAAACCTCCAGATCGACGTGATACAGCGCGGGAGACATATCGGGACATTCCTGCTCACGAGGGAGAAGGCTGACGGGTTCTTCGCCTCCGCCCAGGAACTCTCCCGGGAAGTTGCGGGAATAGACTTCAGGCAGCGCACCGCCCTCCTAGCGGAAAAACCGGGGCTTTTGCAGAGCGCCGAAAAGATCATCTCGAAGATCTTCTCGACGAAGAAGGACTGGACGACCTTGTCCGACGACCTGAACAGCTTCTCGAAAGACCTCTTCTGGTTCGCGAGAGACGCCTTCTACGGCTGGTACGATCTCATTGTGCGGTTCGAGGCAAGGGCCTGCGAAAAGGTCGATGTCCGGGAGAGGGACAAGCCCCTCGCGAATCTCCTTTCGGCCATCGAACTTCCTCTCGAACATGAGGAAGACCACGAAAGGCTGCGCACGCTTCTTGAGATCTGGCTCGAAGGGGTGAAAACGTCTTCGGTTTCCCTGTCCTCCCGCATACCCCACGTCCTGAAGGTCCTGGCGCTCATTGGCGAAAGGTTTCCCGATGCCGACCTCGGCCCCTTGCAGGGGCTTCTCATCGCCTCACTGAAAAATCGCGCCATGAAAACGCCTGCGCTGCCCGAGAGAGTTCTGAAAGCGCTCAGCGTTGTTATGGGTTCCGATGATCTCGCCGCACTCGAACCGTATCGCGAGGAGCGCAAAGAGGAACTGATCCTCAACGTCTCCGCGGCGGAAGCCGCGGAAGGGGAGCGCTCGCCTGACGCGCTCCTGAAAAGGATCGGCACCATAGCCCTCTCGCTCCCGGACGATGCTGCGATGATCGAGCGTTTCTTCAGCGCCGCGGGAAAAAACCTCACCGCTGCCTCGGCTCCTGCGCTCGGGGCGGCTGTCATCGAAATGTTCTCCCTGTTCCCTGAACTCTCTCCCGATGC
>DATJWU010000278.1:0-3706 GCA_035501055.1 Thermodesulfovibrionales bacterium | reverse complement strand
GTAAAGACAATCATGATCGATCCCGGCCACGGCGGGTCCGATCCCGGCACCGTCGGCAGGATGGGCACGAAGGAGAAGGATATCACCCTCGACATTGCGAAGAGACTGAAGGAGAGGCTGGGGAAATACCGAAGCTACCGGGTCCTGATGACCCGTGAAGATGACACCTCTGTCCCTCTGAATAAAAGAGTGGAGATGGCGCGGTCGAACCACGCCGACCTTTTCATTTCGATCCATCTGAACTACCTGCCCGCAAAGCCGATCAACATCATCGAGACTTACTATTTCGGCCCTTCCGGGGACGCCAAGACGCGGGAACTGGCCGAGAAGGAAAACGCCGGCTCGCGGTACGGGTTGAGTGACTTCAGGAAGATGATAGAGAAACTCGGCGAGACGATGAAGCTTCAGGAATCGAAGCAACTCGCGAACGCAATACAGGAGAACCTCTTCGTGAACATCAGGAAACTGGATGGGAGCGTGCGGGACTTCGGGGTGAAGAGAGCCCCCTTTGTGGTTCTCCTCGGCGTGGATGTGCCTGCCGTTCTTGCGGAGGTCGCCTGCCTCAGCAACGGGAAAGAGGAGAGGGACCTGAACACGGAGCGTTACCGGGAGAGTATCGCGAACTATCTCGAGGCGGGTATTCTGAATTACTTGAATAAAGGAGAGATACAGCATGAAGCAAGACGACAAACGGAAGAATGATGTCCTGTTTGTAGGAATCGACCTCGGCACATCGAGGAGTTCGATCTCTGCGAGCAACGGTGCGCGGGAATGGATCGAGAGTTATGTCGGCTGGCCGAAAGACTTCATCGCGCTCAACGTTGTGGGGAAGCCCGTGCTCTTTGGGGCTGAGGCGCTCCGCTACAGGCTTTCCGTGGACCTCGTGAGGCCTCTGGAACGGGGCGTGATAAAGGAAGGCATCGAGAAGAGCGAAGATGCGGTCAAGGAGCTGATCAGATACCTGATCGAACTCGCGAAACCCGCACCAGAACAAAAGATCTTTGCGGTGGTCGGGGTCCCCGCAGACACCCTAAAAGTGAACAAGCTTTCGATCCGGAAGGCCGTGTCCGAATTCGTACACTCATTGATGGTCGTATCGGAGCCTTTTGCAGTGGCCTACGGCATGGATCTGCTGAACAACTCCCTCGTCATTGATATCGGCGCAGGCACCACAGACTTCTGCATCATGCATGGGACGATCCCGGGCGAGGAGGATCAAAGAACGATTTTTTCAGCAGGCGACTATGTCGACGATCAGCTCTACAGCTATCTGACCGAGAGGTATCCCACCTCCAGATTCAACAAGAACATGGTGCGCCAGTATAAGGAACAGTTCAGTTTCGTCAGGGAAGTGGCGGAAGATATCCGCGTAGAGATTCCCGTTGACGGAAAGCCTGTGCTCCACGACATCAAGACTGAAGTAAAGAAGGCCTGTGAGAGTATCCTTCCCGCAATTGTCGAAACGACGACAGAGATGATCGCGCGCTTCGACCCTGAGTTTCAGGTGAAGATAAAGAACAATATCGTCCTTGCGGGTGGAGGGAGCCAGATCAGGGGCCTGAATGAATACCTGCAGGACGCGTTGAAAGAGTATGGCCAGTGCAAGGTGACCTCTGTTGTTGAGCCGCTGTTCGCGGGTTCAAACGGGGCCCTTAAGCTCGCCGAGGATATGCCCTCCAAATATTGGGAACCCCTGTAGAAACGAGGAACAGGCATGCCGAAAGAAACAATACTGGTAATCGATTCGGACACAGAGACCGCTCAGCAGATGGTGATGACACTGGAGGAGGAAGACTATCTCGTTTTCACTGCGCCGAGCAGTGGCATGGGCGTTGCCATGGCGAAGAAAGTGAATCCTTCGCTCATATTCCTCAGTCTTGCCTCAGGGGGCGGGCTTGAGGTCTGCAGGGAGATACGCGAGATCGGCGCTCTTAAGGACGTGCCGATTATTGTCCTCTCATCCTTCGAGGGGGCCTCGGATCCCCGGTATGCGTCAGAGTACGGTATTGTAGATTCTTTGGGGAGATCCTGTACTGATGAGGAACTCGTCTCAAAGACCCGCAGGGCGCTCTCGCTGAAAATGGAGGAAGCCCGCTCCGGTGCCAGGGGAGATCGGGATTCCGGAGAAGGCGAAGGGCCGGCCATGGACGAACAGGTGACGCCTCTCGAGAATAAGGATGACGGAGAGACGGTTTCATCTTCGCATGCGGGTGGAGAGCGAGAGGCTTTTTCCGGTACGCCGGAAGAGGAAGGGGAGCAGGAGGGAAGAGGCATCAGAGATTTTTCTTACCACGAGGACAAAATGCCGGATGAGGACCAGGAGCGCCCCCTTCAAGAAAAGAGGCGGGGGCGGACGAGGAGAAGGAGCAAGAGGCCATCCATTGCTTTCATCGCCATTCTGATTATTCTTGGGCTTGCCACCGCGATCGTTGTTTTCTTCTCCGATACTCTCATGTCGTGGATAGGAGGAAGATCCCAAGAACCTGTTTCCAGGCCCGTGGTGGCGAAGAAGGCGGTTGTTGAGCCTTCACCTGCGTCCAGCCCGCAGACGAAAGTGGAGAAAGAAGAGACCAGTGAGCGGAAGATCCCGGTCCCTGAAGAGAAGTCTTTAACGCCGCCGCCGCCGCCTGCCGGACAGACTGCGGTCGCAAAAGCGGTTCCAAAAACCGATAGCGGACAGTCAGATGAACCAAAATACTCAGTCCAGATGGGGGCATTCAAGAACGGCAACAATGCGGAGGGCCTCGCGGGACAGTTCAGGGAAAAAGGGTATGACGCGTTCGTGCTGAAGGGGATGAAAAACGGGGAGACTGTTTACAGGGTTCTCATCGGACGGTTTGAGGACTTGAGAAAGGCGTCGGCAATGGCCGCGACGGTGAACGCAAAGGAGCATGTCAAGGTGACCGTGTTCAGGGGACAGAACCAGTCCCGATAGTCGCTGGTGATCAGTTCTCCCTCGTCCCGCTGCGCACGCAACAGATTGCATGAATGTCTGGGTTTGCAACGAGTCCTGCTGAAAGAATGAGCTGCGATAACGACGGGAACGTTTATCGCTTCTTGCTACCCCACCGCGTGAAGAGGTTGTGTTCGACAGGAAACGCGTCAAGCATTTTGCCGACAAGAAAATCTACAATATCGTCGAGTCCCTTTGGTTCATGATAAAAGGCAGCCACCGGCGGCGCTATCCTGACGCCTAATCTGGCAAGGGTGAGCATATTCTCGAGGTGTATCGCACTGAAGGGCATTTCTCTGGGGGCGAGTAGAAGGGTCCTGCCTTCCTTTATCGTGACATCGGCAGACCGTTCGATAAGGTTATTCGCATATCCATGGGCAACCCCGGAGAGGGTCTTCATCGAGCAGGGTACGATGAGCATCCCGTCGGTGATGAAGGAGCCGCTCGCGGGAGGCGCATCCAGACGGGTATCACGGTAAAAGTAAACATTCTTGCTCTTCAGATATCGCCTGATTTTTTTTTCGGTCTCTGCCTCAGATTTTCCCGACCAGTCGATGCCGGTTTCCTCTTTGATGATCCAAAAGGTCTGGGATGAGATGAGAAGGTGGATCTCTCCTTTTTCGATGAGATGCTCGAGAAGCCTGATGCCGAGAAGCGAACCGCTGGCGCCTGTTATCGCAAGGACGTATCGTCTCACCGGCAGAATTCTTGCGATCCGAAAACCCCTGACTCCTCAAGCTCCTTCAACAACCG
>DATJWU010000277.1:0-5775 GCA_035501055.1 Thermodesulfovibrionales bacterium | reverse complement strand
GTAAAGTAAAGGGGCAGGCGGTCGCTCTGGGGAGTGAAGCCTGCACGGGTGTTGAAGTCGCGCTCCATGGTGAGGACCTTCTTCCCGAGTTCGGTCACGCCGTCTCCGGTAAGGGTCAGGCCGTAGAAGGCGTTGAGCAGGTCGAGGAGTGCCTGGAAGGTCTCGGGCTGGTCGAGTATCGCGAAAGCGATGAAGAGGCACATGCCGGTTGAGTCGATAGCAGCGGTCGCAATCTGGAGGTTCCTTGAAAGTTCGACCTGGCCCTCCGGTTTCAGTGCGTTCACGTCTCCTCCGACCTTCAGTACATTCTGGGCCACGGCATATCCCGCGGTGTGGTCCGCGCCCATAGGGCTCGTGGCATAGGTCACGCCGACGCCCTGCACTGCACGGGGGTCATAGGCAGGCATCGCCTGGTTTTTCACCACAGGCACCCGTTCGACGCCAAAGGCCTTGCCGGTGAAGGCCGCCCCATTGCCCAGGATGCGGCCGAGATGGCTGCCTTTGCCGACCTCTTTCATCATATTTATCGCTGCCTCGGCATCGCCGAACTTCGCCAGGCCCGCCTCCATCGCCACGCCGATGGTGGCGCCCATCTCGATGGTGTCGAGGCCGTAATTGTCATCCAGGAAGTCGAGCATCGCGATCGCGTCGAGATCGCAGATGCCGCAGTTCCCGCCATGGGCCCAGACGGTTTCATACTCGGGCTGTTTTGTCAGATAGTGGCCGTCCTTATCGTTATATACTCCCGAGCACTGGATCACACATCCGCGGTGGCAGCCATGTGTCGCGAGTCCTCCCCGCTTGATTTCCGTCTCTGCCTGTGTCTCCCCGCTGATCTTCCCGGCGCTTTCGAAACGGCCCTGTTTGAAATTATAGGTGGGATAACCGCCCACTTCGTTCAGGATATTGGTGAGGACATTCGTCCCGTATGCGGGCAGGCCCTGGCCGGTGACAGGATGCTGCCTCAGGCCTTCGACGAATTTCTTGTTCGCCTCCTTGTATTTCTCGGGGTCTTTGGGCGCACGCATCTTCATTCCCGAATCGTCGAGGACGATCACTTTCACTCCCTTCGCGCCCATCACCGCACCGACGCCCCCGCGGCCCGCATGGCGGGTCGGTCTCAGCTCCATGTCCGTGCAGGCGACGGTTGCGGCGCTCATCTTCATTTCACCTGCAGGGCCGATCGAGATACAGGCTATCTTGTCCCCGTGCTCGGCCTTCATCTTTTCGACGAGATCGTAGTTGGGGAGCATCTTCAGGCTCTTGTCAGGAGTTATCTTCACCCCGTCCTTGTTGATGAATATCTTGTAGAGGGTGTCGTCCTTCGGCTGCCCTTCGAGGACTATCGCCGCATATCCGAGCCTCGCGAGGACCTGGGCGGCCTGCCCTCCGGCGTTCGCCTCCTTGATGCCGCCGGTGAGGGGGCTTTTGCAGCCTACAGAGATGCGGCCCGACATGGCGGCTATGGTTCCGCTCAGCATGCCCGGCGCGATGACCAGCTTGTTCTCAGCCCCGAGGGGGTGGCACAGGGGAGGGACCTCTTTCGAAACAATCGCGGAGGTCATCGCCCGTCCGCCGAACCCTGCATATTCACCGACAGGCGTCTCCTTTGCCTTGGGGCCGCCTTCCGAACCCATATCTACTCTCAATATCTTTTCCATTGGCTCCTCCTCTTTCCGGTGGTTACGACATTTTGTGGGGTAACCTGCCTCACGATTTCCAGGGTTGTCTTATTGCACTATCCTTCTTACCTTATACCAGAAAAAAAGCGTTATGACAATACCCTAAAATATTATGACGAGGGAATATGACATTACGGCGGTGAAAAGCAAGGCAGGCGTGGTCAGAAGCCTTGTATCGTTCGCCCCTTCGAATCCGCCGCAGGAGGACGATACCTGACAAGTCTGCCGACCCCCGCCGTCACGGCCCGCTTTCAGGCTTGAAGAAAAGGACCGACAACGGCGGCAGGGTGAGGGGAATCGACCAGGGCCTCAACTGAAAAGGCACCTCTTCGGCAAGGACTCCCCCGCCGTTGCCCATATCGCTCCCCCAATAAAAGGTCGAATCGCTGTTAAGAATCTCCCGATAAAAACCCGGCACCGGAACACCGATTCTGTAGCCCGGACGCGGCACCGGCGTAAAGTTGCAGACGACCACGGTGAAGTCCCGCGGGTCCTTCCCTCTTCTGAGAAAGGAAACCACACTGTTTTCGGTGTCGTGAAAATCTATCCACTCGAAACCCCGGTAGTCGAAGTCGACCTCATAGAGGGAGGGTTCCGCCCGGTAGATCCGGTTCAGGTCCGTCGCAAACCTCCGGAGACCCCGGTGGGGTTCGAAATCGAGGAGGTGCCAGTCGAGACTCTCCGCGAAATTCCATTCTCTCCCCTGACCGAACTCCCCGCCCATGAAGAGGAGCTTCTTCCCAGGGTGGCCGTAGAGGAAGCCCAGGAGCACCCTCAGATTCGCACACTTCTGCCACATATCGCCCGGCATCTTGTCGAGCAGCGACCGTTTGCCGTGCACGACCTCGTCGTGGGACAGGGGGAGCACAAAGTTTTCGCTGAAGGCGTAGAGGAGGCTGAAGGTGAGGTGGCCGTGATGGAACTTCCGGTGCACAGGGTCTTTCGAAAAGTATTCGAGGGTGTCGTTCATCCAGCCCATGTTCCACTTCATGCTGAAGCCGAGCCCGCCGACATACGTCGGCTTCGAAACGTGGGGCCATGACGTCGACTCCTCGGCGATGGTGAGGATGCCGGGATATTGTTCATGGGTGACCTGATTGAATCTCTTGATGAAATCGATCGCCTCGAGGTTCTCCCTCCCGCCGTACCTGTTGGGGATCCACTCGCCCTCTTTCCGCGAATAATCGAGGTAGAGCATCGAGGCAACGGCGTCGACCCGGAGACCGTCGATGTGATATTTCTCGAACCAGAAGAGGGCGTTCGAGAGGAGGAAGCCCCTCACCTCATTCCTTCCGTAATTGAAGATCTTTGTCCCCCAGTCGGGGTGGAACCCCTGTCTCGGGTCTGCGTGCTCGTAGAGGCAGGTGCCGTCGAAAAACCCGAGACCGTGGCCGTCCGTCGGAAAGTGGGCAGGCACCCAGTCGAGGATTACGCCGATCCCTGCCTGATGGCACTGATCCACAAAGTACATGAAGTCCTTCGGCTCGCCGAACCTGCTCGTCGGAGCGAAATACCCGATCGCCTGGTATCCCCAGGACTCATCGAGGGGGTGTTCATTCACCGGGAGAAGTTCGATATGGGTATATCCCATCTCCCGCACATAAGGGATAAGCTTTTCCGCGAGTTCGCGGTAGGTGAGCCACCTGCTCTGCTCCTCAGGCACCCTCATCCACGACCCTGCGTGGACTTCGTACACCGAAAGGGGCGATCCGAGGGGGTCCTTCCTGCCTCTCTCCTCCATCCACGAGGCGTCGTTCCATGCATATCCTTCAATACTGCAGACGACGGAGGCGCTCTTCGGCCTCAGCTCAAAAAAGAAACCGTAAGGATCGGACTTCTGGACAACGTATTTATTGACCTTCGACCGTATCTCATACTTGTAGGGAACGCCCTCGGCGATCCCCGGAATGAAGAGAACCCATATACCCGAAGCCCCGAGGTTCTCCATGGGGTGAGTCTTCGGGTTCCATCCGTTGAAATCGCCGATCACGCTCACGCGTTTCGCGTTCGGGGCCCAGACCGCGAAGTGCACTCCCCGCAGGCCGTCGATCTCTACGCCATGGGCTCCGAGTTTCTCGTATTGACGGTAGTGGTTTCCTTCGCCGAAGAGGTAAAGGTCGAAGTCGGTGAGGATCGTTATCGGCTTTTCGCGTTTCATGGGCAGGGTGCCGGTGGCCGTGCGGTTACCGCTTCTTTTTCTGAAAATCGACTTTCACGACCTTGGAATCAGCGGGACGCTTCTTCCCCTCCGCCGGCTGTTCTCCTTCGGGCGTCTTCGCGTCAGAAGACTCCTGCCCCGGGATCGGCGCCGCGACAAACTGGGCATTGAGTTCCGGCGAGTAGATGACGACGATGTCTTCGGCAGGGATAAAACATTTATGGGGCGTCGCCCCGAACACAAGAGTAGAGGAAATGCCCGAGTCGTCCCAGCTGAAGGACATGCTCGTGTTGAAGACGAGCACGATGCCGTTCTTTATCTCCTCCTCCGTAAAACCCCTTGTTCCGATCATCACGCCGTCCGAGTGCCTCGCCACGATGAAGACGCGGCCGACGGCATTCAGCATCTCGTAGAAAATAGTTTTCTTAAGACCTCCCGGACAACTCTTCATGGTAAATTGTAACAGATTCGCAGGCGCTTTTGATATTCGATGTGTCCCCATCACCCGATCATATGACAATCTTTTTTTGATTCGTCTTTTTCCCCGTCATTCCGGCTTGCCTGTCCCCGATGTTCGGGGATCCGGAATCTTTCCGTCGCAATCGTCAGGGCCGAGGTATACTTATTATATCTATGCCCATAGAAAGCAGAGAACTTTCGGAGATCGAATCGAACCTTCGCGCTGCCGTGAGGCACCTCTCGGAAGATATCGGCCCGAGGAGCTGCACAGAGGTGGCAAAACTCGACATGGCGGCGGATTACATAGAAGAGGGCTTCCTGACTTCGGGATGCGCTGTGGGGAGGCAGCGCTTCGTCTACCGCAGCAACGGGTACTGGAATGTGATCGCCGAAGTGAAAGGGAAGGAAGAGAGAGACGGCGGGATTCTCGTGATCGGCGCTCATTATGA
Organism: Thermodesulfovibrionales bacterium; assembly: GCA_035501055.1. Lineage (GTDB taxonomy): Bacteria > Nitrospirota > Thermodesulfovibrionia > Thermodesulfovibrionales > UBA9159 > DATJWU01. The sequence continues at coordinate 1,027 of DATJWU010000277.1, read as the reverse complement.
TACCGTTGCGGGAACACCAGGCGCTGATGACAACGCAAGCGGCGTCGCAGGACTCCTCGAACTCGCGCGCCTTGCCGCATTAAACCCTTTCAGGAGGACGGCCCGTTTCGTCGCCTTCAGTCTCGAAGAGCCTCCCGTCTTCATGACCTCCAGGATGGGGAGCCACATCTACGCCGAAAGCCTCAGGGATGAAGGCGCCGAGGTCTTCGGCATGGTCTCCCTCGAGATGCTCGGATACTACTGCGACCGTGCCGATTGTCAGTTCTATCCCGCGTCGCTTTTCAAATGGTTCTATCCTCACAAGGGAGATTTCATCGCCTTTGTGGGCAACGTCTCATCAAAACATTTTACCGAAAAACTGAAGAGCGCCTTCAGGTCTGCCTCCTCGATGCCCGTGGAATCCCTCAACGCATGGTCGATCATCCCCGGCGTCGACTTCTCGGACCACCGCAGTTTCTGGAAGTTCGGCTATCCCGCCTGCATGATTACCGACACCGCCTTCTACCGGAACCCGAATTATCACGGTCCCGGCGATTCGGCTGAAACGCTGGACTACCGAAAGATGGCGGAGCTTGTGGCAGGGCTCTATAAGGCCTTTGCGAGCCTTTGAGAATGGAATGTTCTCACGACAACCGACATCAACCAATAACGCAAAATTTCCGGGGAATCTGATCGGAACTCCCTGCCAGGAGAACCTTTTTCGTAATCATTGCGCTTGACAGATAGTATCTTTTGATGATACTATCTTGTAGTGATAGTGTCATTCAGGAATGAAGAAACAGAGCTGATATGGCATGGCAGCTTCTCCAAGAAGATTAAGTTACCCACGAATCTCCATAATCTGGCGAGACGAAAGCTGAGGATGATTGCGGCGGCCGATGCGCTGGAAACACTGAACATTCCGCCCAATAACAGACTTGAGCGCTTGAAAGGCAACAGAGAAGGACAGTGGAGTATTCGTATCAATGAGCAATGGCGCATTTGCTTTCAATGGCAAAACGGAAGCGCCCATAACGTCGAGATAACC
>DATJWU010000276.1:0-13654 GCA_035501055.1 Thermodesulfovibrionales bacterium | reverse complement strand
CGAAAAGACGATGCGCGAGAGACTTGCCGGTGAGCTGATGGATGCTTTTAATAACGCAGGGGCTTCCATAAAAAAGAAGGAAGACACCCACCGTATGGCCGAGGCGAACAAAGCCTTTGCGCATTATAGATGGTAAGAAAGATAGAGGAGTTCGGAATTGTCGAGATTTCCCCTAGAAAAGACGCGCAATATCGGCATTATGGCCCACATCGATGCCGGCAAGACCACGACTACGGAAAGAATCCTCTATTATACCGGTGTAACCTACAAGATCGGTGAGGTCCACGACGGCACCGCCGTTATGGACTGGATGGTTCAGGAGCAGGAAAGAGGCATTACGATCACCTCGGCTGCGACTACGTGTTCCTGGAAAGACCACACCATAAACATCATTGACACCCCCGGGCACGTGGATTTCACCATCGAGGTAGAAAGGTCCTTAAGGGTCCTTGACGGTGCGGTCGCCGCCTTCGATTCCGTAGCGGGGGTTGAGCCGCAGTCCGAAACCGTCTGGAGGCAGGCCGATAAATATGGCGTGCCGCGGATCGCATTCATGAACAAGATGGACAGGGTCGGTGCGGATTTCTTTATGAGTGTCAAGAGCATGGTCGACCGTCTCGGCGCAAATCCCGTGCCGATACAGATCCCGATCGGCGCTGAGGATAGATTCAGGGGGTCGGTCGATCTCGTGAGGATGAAGGCAATTTATTTTGACGATGAGACCCTCGGGGCAAAATATGTCGAGGACGATGTCCCTGACGACCTGATGCCTCAGGCCCGTGAATATCGGGAGAAGATGATTGAGGCCCTGTCCGATGTGGATGAAGAGATCATGGAGAAATTCCTCGGCGGCAAGGAAGTGTCGGCTGACGATATAAAGGCTGCGGTGAGAAAAGGCACGATACAGTTGAAGCTTACGCCGGTAATCTGCGGGTCTGCGTTCAAGAATAAGGGTGTCCAGCTCCTTCTTGACACGATTGTTGATTACCTGCCCTCCCCCCTGGATGTCCCTCCGATGAGGGGGGTGAGCCCCAGGGATGATTCGGAGGTCGTGAGGAAACCGAGCGACGAGGAGCCCTTCGCAGCCCTTGCGTTTAAGGTGATGACTGACCCCTTTGTGGGGCAGCTCACCTTTATCAGGGTATATTCAGGAGTGCTCGGTGCCGGATCGTATGTGTATAATTCCTCAAAGGACACAAAAGAGAGGGTCGCAAGACTTCTGAGGATGCACGCGAACAAGCGGGAAGAGATAAAGGAAATCATGGCAGGCGACATCGCGGCCGCGGTAGGCCTCAAGAGTACTTTGACGGGCGATACCCTTTGTGATGAAAAGAGTCCGGTAATTCTCGAATCGATTGAATTTCCCGAGCCGGTCATCTCTGTTGCGATCGAACCGAAGACGAAGGCTGACCAGGAAAAACTCTCCCAGTCTCTTGCAAAGCTTGCCCAGGAAGACCCCTCTTTCAGGGTATCCTTCAACGAGGAGACCGGTCAGACGATCATCGCCGGAATGGGTGAACTCCATCTTGAGATCATCGTCGACAGGCTGGTCAGGGAGTTCAAGGTCGGCGCGAATGTCGGAAAGCCTCAGGTGGCTTACCGTGAGACTATACGGACGGCGACAAAGGCTGAAGGGAAATTCGTACGGCAGAGCGGCGGCCGCGGGCAGTACGGACATGTCCTGTTGCAACTTGAACCCGCCGAGGTCGGCAAAGGGTTTGAGTTTGTAAATAAGGTTGTCGGCGGCTCAATCCCGCGCGAATATATTTCGGCAGTCGAGAAGGGTATCAGGGAGGCGCTCGATTCAGGCGTGCTCGCGGGATATCCTGTGGTAGACGTGAAGGTGACCCTCTACGACGGTTCATACCATGAGGTTGACTCCTCCGAAATGGCCTTTAAGATCGCGGCCTCCATGGGGTTTAAGGACGGCGCGAAGAAGGCCAAACCGGTTCTCCTTGAGCCCATTATGAGCGTGGAAGTAGTGACCCCCGAGGAATACATGGGCGATGTAATGGGTGACCTGAACTCCAGGCGGGGCCGGATACAGTCGATGGAGAAAAGGGGCAACGCCCAGGTGATCAGGGCCGAGGTGCCTCTTTCCGAGATGTTCGGATATGCGACTGACCTCAGATCAAAGACACAGGGAAGGGCAACCTATACGATGCAGTTCGCCCACTACGACGAAGTGCCCAAGGGTATAGCCGATACGATTATCGCCAAGGTCAAAGGAGAATAAAGGAGGAGCTATGGCAAAGGCAAAATTTGAGAGGGTAAAGCCTCATGTAAACGTAGGGACGATAGGGCACGTAGACCATGGGAAGACGACATTGACGGCAGCGATCACGAAGGTATTGGCGATGACGGGGCAGGCGCAGTACAGGGCGTACGACAGCATCGACAATGCGCCTGAGGAGAAGGCGAGGGGAATCACGATCGCGACGGCGCATGTTGAGTATGAGACGGACAAGCGGCATTACGCGCACGTAGACTGTCCGGGGCATGCGGACTATGTGAAGAACATGATCACGGGAGCAGCGCAGATGGACGGGGCGATTCTTGTGGTGAGCGCGGCGGACGGGCCGATGCCGCAGACGCGGGAGCACATTCTGTTGGCGCGGCAGGTGGGAGTTCCGTTTGTGGTGGTATACATGAACAAGACGGACATGGTGGATGATCCTGAGCTGCTTGACCTGGTGGAGCTTGAGGTGCGGGAGCTCTTGTCGAAGTACCAGTTCCCCGGGGACAAGATACCGGTGATAAGGGGGAGCGCGCTGAAGGCGATAGAGAGCACGAGCACAGACCCCAAGTCAGAGGAATACAAGAGCATCCGTGAGCTGATGGATGCGGTGGACAGCTATGTGCCGACGCCTGAGCGGCCGATAGACAAGCCGTTTTTGATGCCGATCGAGGATGTGTTCAGCATCTCGGGGCGCGGGACGGTGGTGACGGGGAGAGTGGAGAGAGGGATTGTGAAGGTCAGTGAGGAAGTGGAGATCGTGGGATTGGGGGAGACGAGGAAGACGGTAGCGACGGGGGTAGAGATGTTCCGGAAGCTGCTGGATGAGGGGCGTGCAGGGGACAACATCGGGGTGCTGCTGAGAGGAATCGGGAAGGAAGAAGTGGAGAGGGGCCAGGTACTGGCAAAGCCCGGGAGCATCACACCGCATACGAAGTTCAAGGGAGAGATCTATATACTGACAAAAGAAGAAGGCGGGAGACACACGCCGTTCTTTAACGGATACCGGCCGCAGTTTTATTTCAGGACGACTGATGTGACGGGAGTGGCGCAACTGCCCGAAGGGGTGGAGATGGTGATGCCCGGAGACAATATCAGTGTGGTGGTAGAGCTGATTGCGCCGATAGCGATGGAGAAGGAACTGAGGTTTGCGATCAGGGAAGGCGGCAGGACTGTCGGCGCCGGCGTCGTTACCGAAGTGATTCAGTAAACTACAGAATACCCCACCCGGTTCCCCTGAAAAGGGGAGTGAGGGGGGCAATGGAGCGAAGCGACTGCAATGAGAGACATAATACTGTTTCAGTGTACAGAGTGCAAAGACAGGAACTATTCGAGCATGAAGAACAAGAAGAATACGACCGAGAAGCTTCAGCTGAAAAAGTATTGCAGAAGCTGCAGGCGTCATACGACGCACAAGGAGACAAAGGCATAGCTAAAGTGAATCCTGAGGCCGAAATTCTAAATCCCAAAACTGAAATTCAGGATAAGGTTTTCTATTTCGAGTTTAGTGCTTCGGATTTCTTGCAGGATAGGCCAGTAGCTCTAACGGCTAGAGCATCGGACTCCAAATCCGAGGGCTGGGGGTTCAAATCCCTCCTGGCCTGCCATCTGAGCGTGAGGGATTTCTTCTGCCTTCGCAGCACGGAAGAGGAATCCCTGGATATACAGGGCGTACAGGTCCTTGACCTGAACCGAGAAGGAGGATTGAGCCCCATAGGGTTTCTCAAGGCAGCATGATGAGAGCGCATGCCGGCCCCGGGGCACGAAGCGTATGATTGAAAGGGTAAAAGAGTTCTTCAGGGACGTAAAAGTCGAAATCAAGAAGGTTGTCTATCCGTCGCGGGAAGAGCTGACCGGTTCGACATGGGTAGTGATCATTGCGGTCATCGTGATTTCTTTTTTCCTGGGCCTTGTCGACGTCGGCCTTTCGAAAATTGTCAAGGTGGCGTTAAGGTAGAACCATGGCAAAGAACTGGTATGTGGTGCATGCGTATTCCGGATATGAGGAAAAGGTGAAGCTCAGCATCGAGGACAAGGTGGAGAAGCAGGGGCTCACGGAGAAAATATCAAGGATCCTTATACCGACAGAGAGGGTGATCGAACTCAAGGCAGGGAAAAAGAGGGAGAGCGACAAGAAGTTTTATCCAGGCTATATTCTTGTCGAAATGGAACTGGACGATGAAACCTGGCATCTCGTGAGAAGCACGCCGCGGGTCACCGGTTTTGTCGGTGGAATGAAGCCGGTAGCGCTCCCCGAGGAAGAGATGGAGATTATCCTCCAGCAGCTCGAGAAGGGGCCTGCTCCTCAGGTCAGGACACAGTTTCAGAAAGGTGAAGCGGTCAGGATCATCGATGGCCCTTTTACGAATTTTCTCGGGTCTATTGAAGAGGTCGATATGGACCACGGCAGGCTCCGGGTCATGGTCAGCATATTCGGAAGACAGACACCGGTCGAATTGAGTTTCTTCCAGGTGGAAAAGGCGTAAATGATTCTAAACACGAAATCCTAAACTCTCAATTCGAATCAGTGTGGGATTCAGGGCTTAGAATTTAGAGTTTAGTACGTAGGACTTATCAGAAATGGAGGTTTAGATGGCGAAAAAGGAAATCTTGGCTCAGGTAAAGCTTCAGATACCCGCAGGAAAGGCGAACCCCGCCCCGCCTGTCGGGCCGGCACTGGGTCCCCATGGTGTCAACATAATGGAGTTCTGCAAGGCATTCAATGCCCAGACCCAGGTGATGGGCGATACGATAATTCCGGTCGTTCTTACCGTATATTCCGACAGGTCGTTTACCTTTATCACGAAGACACCTCCCGCCTCGGAGCTCATCAAGAAGGCGGCGGGCGTGGTCAAGGGCTCAGGGACGCCGAACAAGGAAAAGGTCGGCAAGCTAACGTCGGCACAGGTCACGGAGATCGCGAAGACGAAACTGCCTGATCTTAATGCGTACTCAGTGGACAAGGCCGCTGCGATAATCAGGGGCACCGCGAGGAGTATGGGGGTCGACATTATTGATTGATTCGAAATACTTATTGGGAGTTGGAGGTTAAGATGGGAAAGAAGATGGACGCGGCTGCCGGGAAGGTCGAGGGTGCAAAAGAATATGCCCTCGATGAGGCGGTGAAGCTTGTGAAAGAACTTGCCTACACGAAATTCGATGAGACCGTCGATGTGGCGCTGAATCTTGGAATAGACCCCAAGAAATCGGATCAGATGGTGAGGGGAACGGTGGTGCTGCCGCACGGCACCGGCAAGAAGGTGAAGGTTCTTGTCTTCGCAAAAGGGGAAAAGGAAAAAGAGGCATCCGATGCCGGGGCTGATTATGCAGGCGCGGAAGACCTCGTCGAGAAGATCCAGAAGGGTTGGCTCGACTTTGACAGCGCAGTCGCGACACCCGATATGATGGGCCTGGTCGGAAAACTCGGCAAAATACTCGGGCCGAGGGGATTGATGCCGAACCCAAAGCTCGGCACGGTGACCTTCGATGTCGGTAAGGCGGTAAAAGAGATCAAGGCGGGAAAGGTGGAATACAAGGCGGAGAAAGGCGGGATTGTCCATGTCCCGATCGGCAAGGTCTCGTTTGACGAAGCCTCTCTCCTGGCCAACGCGAGGGTCGTTATCGATTCGATCGTCAAGGCAAAACCCGCTACCAGCAAAGGCAAGTATTTGAGAAAGATTACGGTCTCATCGACTATGGGGCCGGGGATCAGGATCGATATGGCGAAGCTGGCGGCAAAATAACCAAATATCAAGAGGGGTGCAGAAGGCATTCTGCATTTTTTGAAGCCGGACCTTGTCCGGTACAGCAAGAGTCAGAGACAGCAGGTGTATATCGTAAACGCCGTTCCGCCCCGGGCGGAAGGCTGCCTGCCGAGACAGAAGCGTTGGGTAATGAGTGTTCGCGACGTGTGTCGTTCGCGTTTTTTGCCTGCGGAGAAGGTCTCTGGGAAAGGAGGATAATCTGAACAAGGAAGAGAAGGCGAAAGCCATAACGGATCTCAGGGAAAGATTCTCAGGGGCGAAAACGGTTATTTTTACCGATTACAAAGGCATGACGGTTGCCGAATTGTCCGATCTGAGAAAGCTTCTCAGGAGCGGCGGTATAGAGTACCGGATTGTAAAGAATACCCTTGCCAGGATTGCATCTCAGGATACCCCGGTAGCAACGGCAAAAGACGCATTCAAGGGTCCGATCGCGGTTGCGATCGGCTATGAGGATCCTGTGAGCGCTGCGAAAAAGGTCATTGAGTTTTCTAAGAAGAATGAGAAACTCAAGCTCCTTGGCGGAGTGATTGAAGGCAGGTTCTTCGGCAAACAGGAAGTCAGGGCAGTGGCAGACCTGCCGCCGAGGGAAGTATTGCTTTCGATGATGGCCGGTGCGTTCCAGGCGCCTGCAAGCAAGCTTGCGGCCGCGCTGGCGGCTACGGTAAGTAGTTTCGCGTATGCGATGAATTCACTAAAAACGAAAAAAGAGCGCAGTCAGTAGGGTCTGCCGGACCGGCGACGACTGACTGCCGATAAAAGATGAGAAGGAGGATTGAGGAATGGCAATTACAAAGGATCAGGTTTTTGAGTTTATCGATTCCATGACGATACTCGATATGTCACAGTTTATCAAGGAATTCGAGGAGCGGTACGGCGTAACGGCTGCGGCGCCGGTCGCGATGGCCGCGGCCCCCGCTGCGGCCGCAGCCCCTGCGGCTGAAGAGAAGACGAGCTTTGATGTGATTCTCTTGTCTGCCGGAGACAAGAAGATCCAGGTGATCAAGGTGGTAAGGGAACTTACCGGACTCGGTCTGAAGGAAGCCAAGGATCTTGTCGACGGTGCTCCGAAACCGGTGAAGACGGGCGTCAGCAAGGAAGAGGCGGAATCAATTAAGGCAAAACTCGAAGAGCAGGGAGCGAAGGTAGACGTAAAGTAAGAACAGGTGATGGGCAAAAGGCAGGAGGCGACGGGTTTCCCTGTCGCCCTTAGCCTGCCGCCTGGAACCCTCTAGAGAAGGAGAAACATGGCAAGGGTTTTGAGAGAGAGATTGAATTTTGGCAAGGTTCCACCCATCCTGGAGGTGCCGAATCTCATCGAAATACAGAAGCGGTCCTTCGAGAAGTTCCTTCAGAAGGATGGCCCCATGGAGAGCAGGGAAGATATCGGGCTGCAGTCTGCCCTGAAGAGCGTCTTCCCGATTATGGATTACAACGAAACCGCATCCATAGAGTTCATGGGGTATATTCTGAACGAACCGAAATACAGCGTGCGGGACTGTCTGCAAAAAGGAATAACCTATGCCGCTCCGATCAAGATAAGGGTGAGACTGAACCTCTGGGAAGCCGAGGAAAGCGGGAAGAAGAGGCTCAAAGAGTCGCGGGAGCAGGAGGTCTATATCGGGGAGATGCCGATGATGACCGATACGGGAACGTTTACGATCAACGGGACCGAACGGGTCATCGTGAGCCAGCTCCATCGCTCTCCCGGCGTCTTTTTCAGCCATGACAAGGGAAAGACCCATGCGAGCGGAAGGGTGCTTTATTCCGCACGGGTAATCCCCTCACGGGGGTCCTGGCTTGACTTTGAGTTTGATACAAAAGATATCCTCTATGTGAGGATAGACAGGAGAAAAAAGCTCCCGGCGACGATTGTGCTGAAGGCGCTGGGATATACGAATGAAGATCTGCTGAAGACCTTTTATCCGATCGAAACGATCACGATCAAGGACAGTCACACCTTTACCCGTGAAGTGAGCGAAGTGCTCGCAGGAATAAAGGCGGTGCGGAGCATCGTGGTGCCCCAGACGAAGGAAATCGTTGTCAAGGAAGGGGCGAAGATTTCGAAAGGCTCCATAAGAAAGATGGAGTCGTCGGGCATCAAGGAGATACCGATACTCAAAGAAGAGATAGTCGGCAGGATTACCCTGAAAGATGTAGTCGATTCAGAATCCGGAGAGGTGGTGCTCGAGAGCAACGAGCCGATCACCGAGGAAGTCTTCAACAAGATTCTGAGCCTCAAGGTGAAGTCTTTGAATCTTCTTTATATAGACAACGTGAAGTATCTCTCGTCCTTGAGGGATACCCTTTTGACAGACAAGGTCGGCAGCCAGGACGAAGCCCTCATAGAGATATACAGAAAACTGAGGCCGGGAGAACCGCCGACGCTGAACTCTGCACGGGATTTGTTCAACGGCCTCTTTTTCGATCCGAAGCGGTATGATCTCTCCCCTGTCGGGAGGCTGAAGATAAACAAGAGGCTCGGCCTCGACACAAGCCTCGAGACAAGGGTGCTCACCGACCGGGACATTGTCGAGATTGTGCATTACCTGCTCGATCTGAGAACGGGGAAAGGGGAGATCGACGATATCGATCACCTCGGCAACCGGCGGATCAGGGGCGTCGGGGAGCTCCTCGAAAACCAGTTCAGGATCGGTCTTGTGAGGATGGAGCGCGCCATCAAAGAGAAAATGACGCTCACCGAACTCGAAACGGCGATGCCTCATGACATCATCAACGCAAAGCCGGTTATGGCTGCGGTAAAGGAATTCTTCGGTTCGAGTCAGTTAAGCCAGTTCATGGACCAGACGAACTCCCTTTCGGAGATCACCCACAAGAGAAGGCTTTCCGCGCTCGGTCCCGGCGGTCTCACCAGGGAGCGGGCGGGGTTTGAGGTGAGGGACGTGCACCCGACCCACTATGGAAGGATATGTCCCATCGAGACCCCTGAAGGCCCGAACATAGGGCTTATTACGTCTCTCGCCACGTATGCGCGGGTGAACGATTTCGGTTTCATCGAGGTCCCTTACCGGAAATGCGTCAATGGAAAGGTTACCTCTGAAATCGAATACCTTTCGGCGATCGAGGGAGAGAAGTATGTCGTTGCAGAGGCCACCTCTCCGATCGACAAGAAGGGATATCTCGTGGGAGATGCGGTGTCCGCGAGGGTCGGCGGTGATTTCAAGATGGTGACGCCCCAGGAAGTTCACTATATGGACGTATCGCCGAAGCAGATCGTCGGTGTGTCCGCATCCCTGATACCCTTTCTCGAAAATGACGACGCGAACAGGGCGCTCATGGGTTCGAACATGCAGAGGCAGGCGGTGCCTCTGATCCAGACTGAAGCGCCTGTTGTCGGGACCGGGATGGAGCATGCCGCGGCGAGGGACTCAGGCGCACTCGTCCTCGCGAAGAGGGCGGGAGTCGTCGAGAGCGTCGATGCCTCCCGCATCGTCGTGAGGGTTTCTGAGGACAGCGGAGGAGTGGATATCTACACCCTCATCAAATTCCAGAGATCGAATCAGGCAACCTGCCTAAACCAGAAGCCGATCGTCAGTGTGGGAGCAGTGGTGCAGAAGGATGACGTTCTTGCCGACGGATCTTCCACTGACCTTGGGGAACTCGCCTTGGGCAAGAATGTCCTTGTTGCCTTTATGCCCTGGGGCGGGTATAACTTTGAAGACGCGATCCTCATCAGTGAGAGGCTCGTGAAGGATGACGTATTTACCTCTGTCCATATAGAAGAATTCGAGGTAGAGGCACGGGATACGAAGATCGGTCCGGAAGAGATTACGAGGGACATCCCGAATGTCGGAGAGGAGGCGCTGAAGGATCTTGACGAAAGCGGAGTAATCCGCATCGGCGCCGAAGTGAAAGCAGGCGACATCCTTGTCGGAAAGGTTACTCCCAAAGGAGAGACCCAGCTCACTCCCGAAGAAAAACTGCTCAGGGCGATCTTTGGTGAAAAGGCCGAGGATGTGAAAGAGAGCTGCCTCTATGTGCCGCCGGGAATCGAGGGTGTGGTCGTCGATGTGAGGATATTCTCGAGGAAGGGAGCGGAAAAGGACGGACGGGCGAAGAGTATCGAGGAAGACGACATATCGATGCTCCAGAGAGACCTTGAGGAAGAGGTAAGGATCGTGAAAGAGGAGAAGTACCGGAAGATCAGGGAACTGCTCCTCGGCTGCAAGGTTCTCGAGGACGTGAAAGATCCGAAGTCGAAGGAAGTTCTTTGCCAGGCCGGAAGAAAGGTGACCGAAAAGCAGCTCGACAGGGTCAAGGATGACCACCTCATGCGCATTAAGGTGGCGGACGCCGCGGCCAAGGAAAAGATCGATGCGCTCTACCACGAGACGAACCACTATGTGCGGGAACTCCAGACCAGGTACGACGAGACCGTTGACCGCATGAGGAAGGGCGACGAACTTCCTCCGGGAGTGAACAAGCTCGTGAAATGTTATATTGCGATGAAGCGGCAGCTCCAGGTCGGAGACAAAATGGCGGGAAGACACGGCAACAAGGGTGTCGTCGCGATGGTGCTGCCTGAAGAGGATCTTCCGTACCTGCCTGACGGGACACCTGTGGATATCGTCCTGAACCCTCTCGGTGTGCCTTCGAGAATGAATGTCGGGCAGATCCTCGAGACGCATCTCGGATGGGCGGCGAGGGCGCTTGGTCTTCATGTCGCGACGCCCGTCTTCGAAGGGGCGAAAGAGAGCGAGACACGGGAAATGCTGAAGAAGGCCGGTCTTCCCTCCTCCAGCCAGATTGCCCTCCGTGACGGAAGGACCGGAGAACCCTTCAAGAGGCATGTCTCCGTCGGATACATGTACATGCTGAAGCTCCATCATCTCGTGGATGACAAAATGCACGCACGTTCCATCGGACCGTACTCGCTTGTCACCCAGCAGCCCCTCGGCGGAAAAGCCCAGTTCGGCGGCCAGAGACTCGGAGAGATGGAGGTCTGGGCCCTTGAGGCCTACGGATCCGCCTATACGCTCCAGGAATTCCTGACGGTGAAGAGCGACGACGTTACCGGAAGGGCCCGGATGTATGAGGCGATAGTAAAGGGCGATGCGACTCTCGAACCAGGGGTTCCCGAGTCTTTCCACGTACTTATTAAAGAACTCCAGAGTCTCGGTCTCGATGTGGAGCTTCTGGAGAAAAAAGGTAAGGGGGAATAAGGTTGGCAGACGTAGAAACGACAGATGTATATGCCCTTTTTCAGAGGCCGAAGAATCCTACTGACTTTGAGGCGATCCGGATAAAGCTTGCCTCGTCGGAAAAGATCAGGGAATGGTCATACGGCGAGGTGAAGAAACCGGAGACCATCAATTACCGTACCTTCAAGCCTGAGCGCGACGGACTCTTTTGCGCCAAGATATTCGGACCCGTGAAGGACTGGGAATGTCTCTGCGGCAAGTACAAGAGGATGAAGCACCGGGGAGTCGTGTGTGACAAATGCGGCGTGGAGGTTATCCAGTCGAAGGTCAGGCGGGAAAGGATGGGTCATATCGAGCTTGCGACACCGGTGGCTCACATCTGGTTCCTCAAGGGAGTCCCGAGCAGGATCGGCACGCTTCTTGATATGACGATGAGACATCTCGAGAAGGTACTCTATTTCGAGAGCTACATCATTATCGACCCGGGTGAGACGCCCCTGAAGGAGAAGGAACTCCTCGGTGATGATGAGTACAAGAAGAAGACCGCCGAATTCGGTTCGAAGTTCAAGGCGGGGATGGGCGCCGAAGCGATCCGCGAACTCCTTCGCCGGCTCGATCTCGAGACCCTCTCTGTTCAGTTGAAGCTCAAAATAAAGGAGGCGTCGTCCTTCGGCGTCAAGAAGAAGCTCACGAAGAGACTGAAGGTGGTGGAGGCCTTCAGGCAGTCGGGGAACAAGCCCGAGTGGATGATCATGGATGCCGTACCGGTGCTTCCGCCTGACCTCAGGCCCCTCGTGCCTCTCGAGGGAGGGCGTTTCGCGACGTCCGACCTGAACGACCTTTACCGGCGGGTCATTAACCGGAACAACAGACTGAAAAGGCTGATGGAATTGAAGGCCCCGAGTGTGATCATCAAGAATGAGAAGAGGATGCTCCAGGAGGCCGTTGATGCGCTCTTTGATAACGGCAGGAGAAGCAGAGTTCTGAAGACCGCCACAAAAAGACCGCTGAAATCCCTGAGCGATATGATAAAAGGCAAGCAGGGGCGGTTCAGACAGAACCTTCTTGGGAAGAGGGTGGACTATTCCGGCCGCTCCGTCATCGTTGTCGGCCCTGAACTTAAACTGCATCAGTGCGGACTGCCGAAGAGGATGGCGCTTGAGCTCTTTAAGCCCTTTGTCTTCAATAAACTCGAGGAGAAGGGTTTTGCAACGACGTTGAAGGCGGCAAAAAGGCTGGTCGAAAAGGAGCAGCCCGAAGTCTGGGATGCCCTCGAAGAGGTTATCTCCGAGCATCCTGTGCTCCTGAACCGCGCCCCTACCCTTCACCGGCTTGGTATCCAGGCCTTTGATCCCGTGCTTGTGGAAGGGAAGGCGATCAAACTTCATCCCCTGGTATGTACCGCATTTAACGCCGACTTCGACGGCGACCAGATGGCGGTCCATATACCTCTTTCGATCGAGGCGCAGATTGAGGCGCGGGTGCTGATGATGTCGGTGAATAACATCCTTTCACCTGCCAATGGCAAGCCAATTGTCATTCCGACCCAGGACATGGTCCTCGGCATCTACTATCTTACGAAAGAGCAGTCCGGTGCGAAGGGCGAAGGTCGCGTATTCCCTGACCCTGAAGAGGTAAGGATTGCCTTCGACGCCGCCCAGGTCGATGAACACGCGAGAATAAAGGTGAGGATGGATGGCGGGGTTATCGATACCACCTGCGGCAGGGTTCTGTTCAGCGAGATACTGCCGGAGGAAATCCCCTTCAGCGCGATCAACAAGGAGATCACCAAGAAGGAACTCGGAAAGATCATCGAACATACGTATAAGAAGGCGGGGAGACGTTCAACGGTGGTCTTTCTCGATAACCTCGAAAAACTCGGTTTTGAATCGGCTACGAGATCAGGAATTTCAATCTGCATGGCTGATATGCACATTCCTTCCAAAAAGGCGGAACTGATCAAGGCCGCGGAGCACGAGGTCATGGAGATCCAGAAGCAGTATGCAGACGGTTTGATCACCCATGGTGAACGCTATAACAAGGTCATCGATATCTGGGCGAACGTCACCGAACGGATAGCCGATGAGATGATGAAAGAACTCGGCGCCGAGGAAGGCAGGAAGTTCTCCGAGGAGGAGTTGAAGGAGAAGCGGTCCTTCAACAGCATCTTCATGATGGCCGATTCGGGCGCGAGAGGAAGCACTGCCCAGATACGTCAGCTCGCCGGCATGAGAGGCCTCATGGCGAAGCCTTCGGGAGAGATCATCGAGACGCCAATTACCGCCAACTTCCGGGAAGGCCTCACGCCGCTTCAGTACTTCATCTCGACCCATGGCGCGAGAAAAGGCCTTGCGGATACCGCGCTGAAGACCGCAAACTCCGGGTACCTTACAAGGAGGCTGGTCGATGTCGCCCAGGATGTGAATATCCTGGAAGACGACTGCAGCGCCACCGACGGCATCGTGGTTACCTCTCTCATCGAAGGCGGCGAG